>JABFVP010000157.1 GCA_013362725.1 Cupriavidus sp. | reverse complement strand
TATCGTTGTCATCCCCGGCGGCTCGTGCCGGGTGCGGCAGGCCAAGGCCTGCGCGCCAGCATTGTCCGTGCCTGGCGTGCCCGGCCCGCGCGCGTCAGGCGGCTGCCCGGCCAGCTTGCAGGAAGGCGGGCGCGTCCAGCAGCGCGCGTACGTCGAGCACCTGCCAGTCGCGCCCGTCGCGGTCGGCATAGCGCTGCCCTTCCCAGGCCGCTGCCGGCTCGGGTCCGGCAGCAGCGGCGTCGCCGTGCGGCAAACCCAGGTCGGCGGCATGGCGCAGGCCGGCCACGCGCGTGGCCAGGATCGCGCAGGCGCGCTCGGCGTCGCGCGACAGCACCACGATCTTGCTGCCCGGCTGCAGCGGCGTCGGCGCGCCGCCGCAGAACAGGCTGAAATCGATCACCCCCAGCAGGCTGCCGCGCGCGTTGACCAGGCCGCTGTACCACGGCTGCGTCAGCGGCACCGGGCTGGGCTGGCGCAGATCCAGCACCTCGCCGGCATCGGCCAGCGGCAGCAGCCAGTGGCGCGCGCCCACCTGCAGTGCCAGGTAGCTGTCGGCGGCCGGCAGGCTGCGCGCCTCGCGCAGGCGCCGGGCCAGCATGGCCTGGTAGTCCTGCAGGCGGGTGTGGCGGGCGCGGAGGTCTTGGCGTGGCGCGTTCATGGCGGTCCCCGGAACAGGTGGCAGTGGTGTGCCGTGCGGCCGGCGCTGGCTGTATTAGTGCGCCAGCGCGGCGATCTTGCCCAGCAGCTCTTCGCCGTCGACCGGCTTGACGATGTAGTCCGACGCGCCCTGGCGCATGCCCCAGATGCGGTCGGTGTCCAGGCCCTTGCTGGTGCACATGATCACGGGGATGTCCTTGAAGCGGTCGTCGCGCTTGATCGCGCGGGTGGCCTGGTAGCCGTTCTGGCCGGGCATCACCACGTCCATCAGGATCAGGTCGAAGGCTTCGGCCTGCAGGCGGGCGAAGGCCTGTTCGCTGTTGCTGGCGACCGCGACCTTGAAGCCGCGCTTGCCGAGCAGGTCGGACATGAACAGGGCTTCGGTCGGGGAGTCGTCGACGATCAGGATCTTGTGAATGGCGGTCATGAGGTTTTCCTTCGATTCGTACACGGCGTGCCCGCGGTTCAGGCGGGCAACGCCTCGCCCGCGGGCTGGCATGGCAGGCAGGCCTGCACGGCCTGCAGCAGCGCGTCGCGGGTAAATGGCTTGGCCAGGTGGTCATGCGCGCCGACCAGGCGGCCGCGCGAGCGGTCGAACACGCCGTCGCGCGAGGACAGCATGATCACGGGGATAGCGTGGAAACGCGGGCTCTTCTTGATCAGCGAACAGGTCTGGTAGCCATCGAGCCGGGGCATCAGGATGTCGCAGAAGACCAGGTCGGGGTGCAGCTCGCCCACCTTGGCCAGCGCCTCGAAGCCGTCCTCGGCCAGCATCACCTGATACCCGGCCTGTGCCAGGAAGATTTCCGCGGTACGGCGGATGGTGCTGGAATCGTCGATGACCAGCACCTTGCGGCGCGGCGGTGGAGCAATCGCGGACGTGAGATCCGGCTTGATGTCCGGCGCGGTAGCCGGAACAGGAATGCCAGGCGCCAGACCCTTGGCGCCGGCGGTATTGACCCGCTGGTTTTCTTCTAGATGAGCGACCCGCATGTTGTTCCCGCGACCAGCAACTCCTGGCGGAGCGCCGGCAAGCACCAGAGAACACCCGTGCGGAGCAGCGCGACCCATGCGCGCCCCGACGGACCCCCGAACATTCTTTTTATTTCCCTTCCAAGGCCGGGCTGAGCCCGGCAGCGGCGATGCGTGATCCCGCATCTGCCCGCCGTCCTCCCCGCTCAGGCGGAGGGACAGCCAGTCATTTTTGCAACAGAGTGTGACAAGACGGCGGGGGGCCGTCAATCCGGTGGGGCCAGCCCCCGGCGGCGTTCTGTCGCATCGGCGCGACGGGCGCGCCAGCCGTGTCGTTGTTCTTCCAGATAGTGGCCGCTCAGATCGCGACCATTTCGAAATCTTCCTTGCGCGCGCCGCATTCCGGGCAGGTCCAGTTGATCGGGACGTCTTCCCAGCGGGTGCCGGGGGCGATGCCGTCTTCCGGCGCGCCGGCGGCTTCGTCGTAGATCCAGCCGCAGATCAGGCACATCCAAGTCTTGTATTCCATAACAGGCTCTGGCCACTCTCCATTAAAATCCAGCGCAGATGGTACCGAAACCGTGCCGCCGGCGCCAGCCGCGCGAGGTCCGGAATCGGACCAGTTCCGCCGTGTTCGCCCCCGTTAGCGCCTTGTTAGCGCAGGATTGACGGGCAATTGCAGCGAACTTCCGCTGTTTTTGCCGCATGTCAACGCCCGGGCCCGGGCCCGCCGAGCACGATCCCTGCAGTCCTGTCCTCACCTCAACGCCATGTCCCGTAATCAGCAGCTTTTCGACCGCGCCCAGCAGACCATTCCCGGGGGCGTCAATTCGCCCGTGCGCGCCTTCCGTTCGGTGGGCGGCACGCCGCGCTTCATCACGCGCGCCGAGGGGCCGTATATGTGGGACGCGGACGGCCAGCGCTATATCGACTACATCGGCTCGTGGGGCCCGATGATCGTCGGCCATGCCCATCCCGAAGTGGTGCGCGCGGTCCAGCAAACCGCCGCGCACAGCTTCTCGTTCGGCGCCCCGACCGAGGCCGAGATCACCATGGCCGAGGAAATCTGCAAGCTGGTGCCGTCGATCGAGCAGGTGCGCCTGGTCTCTTCCGGCACCGAAGCCACCATGAGCGCGCTGCGCCTGGCGCGCGGCTTCACCGGCCGCGACCTGATCATCAAGTTCGAAGGCTGCTACCACGGACACGCCGACAGCCTGCTGGTCAAGGCCGGTTCCGGCCTGCTGACCTTTGCCGACACCACGCGCAACGCGCCGTCGTCGGCCGGCGTGCCGGCCGACGTGACGCGCCACACCATGGTGCTGGAGTACAACAACGTCGAGCAGCTGGAACAGGCCTTCGCCAAGCATGCGGGCGAGATCGCCGCGGTGATCGTCGAGCCGGTGGCCGGCAACATGAACCTGGTGCGCGCCAGCGCTGCCTTCCTGCAGGCCATGCGCGAACTGTGCAGCCGCGACGGCGCGGTGCTGATCTTCGACGAAGTCATGACCGGCTTCCGCGTGGCGCTGGGCGGCGCGCAGGCGCACTACGGCATCCGCCCCGACATGACCTGCCTGGGCAAGGTCATCGGCGGCGGCATGCCGGCGGCGGCGTTCGGCGGACGGCGCGACATCATGGCCAGCCTGGCGCCGCTGGGCGGCGTGTACCAGGCCGGCACGCTGTCGGGCAACCCCCTGGCGGTGGCGGCCGGCCTGACCACGCTCAAGCTGATCCAGGCGCCCGGCTTCTATGACCGCCTGGCCGCGCAGACGCGCAAGCTGGCCGACGGCCTGGCCGAAGCCGCCCGGGCCGCGGGCGTGCCGTTCGCCGCGGATGCGGTCGGCGGCATGTTCGGGCTGTATTTCCGCGACGGCGTGCCTGGCAGCTTCGCCGAAGTCACGCAGAGCGACACCGCCCGCTTCAACCGCTTCTTCCATGCCATGCTGGATCACGGCGTCTATCTGGCGCCGTCGGCGTTCGAAGCCGGCTTTGTCTCCGCGCAGCACGACGACGCCATCCTGGACGCCACCTTCGACGCCGCGCGCAAGGCCTTCGCGGCGGCCTGAGGCCACGCTCGCCGCCCGGCGCAAGGTTGCGCCGGCGGCCCGCGCGTGAGGCCAAGGGCGGTGCGCTACACTTGGAGTTCGTCCAATCGCCGGAGCCTCCGATGCGCGCATCCTCGTCCCCTTCGCTGTCCACCCGCTCGCCGCTGTCCGCGTTGCGCTGGCTGGTGCTGGCGATCATGGCCAGCCTGCTGTCGGCGTGCGGCTACAACGACTTCCAGACCAAGGACGAGGCGGTCAAGGCGGCCTGGGGCGAAGTCATCAACCAGTACCAGCGCCGCGCCGACCTGATCCCCAACCTGGTCAACACCGTCAAGGGCTACGCCTCGCACGAGCGCGAGACGCTCGAAGCCGAGACCAGGGCGCGCGCCGCCGCCACCAGCATCCAGGTCTCGTTCCGCGACCTGCAATCGCAGCTTGATGGCACCGAGAACCGCATCACCGTGGCACGCCAGCGCTATATCGCCGCCGTGCAGCAGTACAACGTGCTGGCGCGCAGCTTCCCGACCAACCTGACGGCGATGATCTTCAAGTACCCGGTCAAGCCTTCGTTCACCGTGGAAAACGAGAAGGCCATCTCCACGCCGCCAGCGGTCAAGTTCTGACGGGATGACAGCGATGCGCCACCCAAGGCGATGCTTGTCCCGGCAAAGCTGGCTGGCCGCCGCGCTGCTGTGGCTGGCGGCCTTGCTCGCCGGCCCGGCGCTGGCCGCCGACGGCTTCGTCGCGGTGCCGCCGCTGACCCAGCGCGTCACCGACCTGACCGGCACGCTGACGCCGCAACAGCGCGGCGCGCTGGAAAACGTGCTGGCGGAATACGAGCAGCAGCGCGGCAGCCAGATCTTCGTGCTGATGGTGCCGACCACCGAGCCGGAGCCGATCGACGCCTACAGCATCCGCGTGGCGGACGCATGGCGCGCCGGGCGCAAGGGCATCGACGATGGCGTGATCGTGCTGATCGCCAAGGACAACCCGCCCGGCCTGCGCAAGATGCGGCTGGAGGTAGGCCGGGGCGTGCAGGGCTCGCTGACCGACGCCATGTCCAAGCGCATCCTGCAGGACGTGATGGCGCCCCACTTCCGCCAGAACGATTTCTACGGCGGGCTGGCCGCGGGCATCTCGGCGATCCAGGCCACCATCGACAAGGAAGGCCTGGCGGCGCCGCAGCGCAAGGCTCAGCAGGCATCGGCACTGGACCAATGGCTGCCGGCGCTGCTGCCGCTGGCGATCATCGTGTTCTTCTTCCTGAGCGCCATGCTGCGCCGGCGCGGGCCGCAGATCGTCACCACGCGGCGCGGCCGCGACGTGATCGCCGGCGGCCTCGGCGGCCTGGGCGGCTACACCATGGGGCAGGACTGGGGCCGGCGCAGCGGCGGCTGGGGCGGCGGCTTCGGCGGAGGCGGTGACAGCGGCGGTGGCTTTGGTGGTGGCGGCGGCGGCGGTTTCGACGGCGGCGGCGCGTCTGGCAACTGGTGACAGCACGAGGAACGACGACCATGCCGCATCTCAAACGCGCGCTGCACCATATCGCCACCACGGCCAGCACCGCGCGCAAGCATTTCCCACCGCAAGCGCAGCAGCAGCTGCACCACGCCGTGCATGCCGGCGAGTCCAGCCACCGCGGCGAGATCCGCGTGGTGATCGAGGCCAGCCTGCCGGTCGGCGACGCCTGGGCCGGCGTCACGCCGCGCGAGCGCGCGCGCTTCCTGTTCGGCGCGCTCGAGGTCTGGAACACCGCGGACAAGACCGGCGTGCTGCTCTACATCAACCTGGCCGACCACGCCGTCGAACTGCTGGCCGACCGCGGCATCGACGCCAGCGTGGGGCCCGCCACCTGGCGCGAACTGTGCGATGAACTGGCGCAAGGGTTAAGGCAGGACCTGTCGGTGCGGCCGGTACTGGCCACGGTGGCGCGCATCCATGGATTGCTGGCCAGGCATTTCCCGTCGGACGGCGGGGATAACCCGAACGAACTGGACGATCGGCCGGTGTTTTTGTAGGGTTGCGTCATTTCCCCGTCTGTTCGCGCGTTCCATTGCAGAAACACACTTCTGCCCGATATGGCGCCTGTCGCGCGCCGGCTACCCTTGGTGAACAGCTGCACTAAAGCCAGCGAAGCGGGGCGCCAAGCTTCCGCGTACAAGGGGAAGCCATGCAGGAATACCAGGCATACAAGGATGAGTGCGGCCCTGGCCTCGCGACCCGAATCAATTTTCGGGAATTGCTGGTCGAGGCCGCGCTCAGAAGCACCACCGCCATACTGCTTGCGGTGTTCGCCTACGTGGCGGTCCGGCAATGGCTCGCCGACCCGACGCGAAGCACGCTGTTGCTGCTGGTGTTCGCAAATTGCCTGACCCTCGGGCTTTCGCTGTTTGTCAGGGTTCCCAAGAAACGGGACTGGCAGCCAGTCACCATCCTGTGCTCGCTAGGCGCTTCCTACTATTTCCTTGCCATTCAACTGGCTCCCGGCGATCGCCTGGTACCGGAAATATTCGGCGCCGGCCTGCAAGCCGCCGGCCTCGCCTGGCAGATTTATGCAAAGTTCACGCTTCGGTTTTCGTTCGGGATACTGCCTGCCAATCGCGGCATCGTATCGCATGGGGCTTACCGGATTGTGCGGCATCCGATCTACCTGGGATACGCCATTGCCGACCTCGGCTTCCTGCTCACGAATTTCGGCTTGCAAAACCTGCTGGTCTATGCCGGACTATACGCCCTCCAGTATGTCCGGATCACTCGCGAGGAAGAGCTGCTCTCTAACGATTCCGAATACCTTCGCTATCGCGAAAAAGTGCGGTACCGCGTATTGCCGGGCGTGTACTGATGATTCGTCAGTGACTGCAGGGCGATTCCGGGTGCGATGCGAAAGAGCCCTGGTTCGCCCCAGTCGTTGTCAACGAGGTTGGCGCGCGCCCATCAGATACCACACGGCCGCAAGCGTCTGCAATACCACTAGTCCGCCCCACGCCGTCAGGTGCGCAGCCTTCGGGTAATGTCCAGCGGTCGCTGCCCAAAAGTCCAGCACAAGTCCGACGCCCACCTGGCAAGCAAAGGTCGACAGGAACACTGTCAGCGTCAATGCAGTGGTTGCCCGCCCGATCAGCGCATCCGGGAAGCTGCGCGCCAGCACCGCATAGGTCAGGATGCCGCTGGAGCCGAACACGCCATACGCTGCCCACATCAGCACCGGTGGCAGCGGCACCTGCGCCATCAGCAGCAGCTGGATCACGATAAAGCCGGTCATGCCGATGCCGGCAAAGGCATAGAGGCTCACGCCCATGCGTTCCAGGTGCCGCGCGGCCCAGCCCGAGCCAACGCAGCCCGCCATCATCGCAAAGCCAATCACCGATACCAGGCGCGCGCTGCTGCCCGCATCGTAGCCGGACACGTCGCGCAGGAATGCGCCCACCCATAGCGTCTGCACCGCCAGGAATACCCCTTGGTTGAGCAGCGTCAGCGGCACCACGCGCCAGAAGCGCTCGCTGCCCAGGATCTGGCGCGTGCCGCGCAGCTGCTCGCGCAGGCTTTCCTTGCCGAGCCGGGGCTTGTCGGGCGCGCTGAACCACAGCAGCGCAGCCATCGCCAGCGACACGCAGGCAAGGCCGATGCTGATCGTGCGCCAGTCGGTGAACGACAGCAGCCAGGTCAGTGGCGTGCCGACCAGCACCGCACCAAGGCCGCCGATGGCCATCACCACGCCGTTGAGCAAGGGCATGCGCGACAGCGGAAACCACATTGACAACGCCTGGATCGCAGCACCCAGGCACACCGACACGCCCACGCCGATCAGCAGGCGGCCGGCGGCCAGTCCCGCCATGCCAGGCGCGAGCGCGAACACCAGCGAGCCGGCCACCGCCACCAGCAGCATCGCCGCCTCGGTTCTGCGCGGGCCGTAGCGGTCCAGCAGGATGCCCGCCGGCAGCTGGGCGCAAGCAAAGCCAAGGAAATAGAAGCTGGTGAGCAGGCCCAAGTCGCCGGCATTGAGGCCGAGTTCACGCGTCAGGTGCGGCGCGAAGCCCAGGTTGACGCCGCGGAACAGATAGGAAATCAAAAAGCCCAGCGAAAACACGGCCAGCACACGCCAGCGGGCGTGCGCACTGGCTTCAGGCCGCGTTTGCGCAGAGGCGGAAGACAAGGTGGAAGTCGTAGTCGTCATATGGCTTGCATTGTCTTCCCTCTGACACGGCAAAGCCAACGAAAGATACCCACCGCAATTGTGAATAGAATTTGACGTCCAGGACGAAGCGATTTTCAGCCGATGGCACGCCGCCCCAATGAACCGGATGTTCAGCCGATTGCGCTGGAGAGCTGGCTGAGCGACGTTCAGTCAAGCCGGAGCGGCTGACGCCATTCGGTACCCATATTGTCATCAGTGATCGGCGTCAGCCCGGCCGTCCTGGCCAGGATGCGAGGGCAAGCTTCCATGGCATCGGCGCTTCCCGATCCGCCACCCTGCTCAATGGAGCGCCACACGGTACTCAAGCTATCGGTCAGCACACGTGCCTGCTGGCGGTTCGGGTCCAGGACAGGCCGGCCGTCGATACGATAAGCTTCCAGCGTGCGCCGCCAGTGCTCGAAATCCCACGCCAGCGGCGTGCGCGACACCACCATATGATTGCTGAAGCGCGCCCCATAGGGAAACGCCAGGCATGCCGTTCGCTGGACCCGTTCCGAGTCAGTGGTGTTGTAGTAGAGAATGCCGCCCGGCTTCAGATGGTGATCGGCCAGTTGCAGAAACTCCGCTGACAGCAGGTTGGTGGCATGGGCCCGAAAATGCCAGGTGGTATTGGAAACGATGGCGTCGAAGCGACGCTGCGGATGCAGGCGAAGCCAGCGGCGGCCGTCATCGACAACGATGGTCACCTTGGGATTGCGGAGAACCGAGGCCACCTCCGGATTGCGGGCAAGCAGGTCCACATAGCCCGGATTGATCTCGACAATGGTAAGCGAGCGGACCTCCGGGTTGTTGGCGATCACCTGCGCCCACGATCCCGAGGAAAGTCCGATCATCAGCACCTCGCGTGGGTGAGGATGGAACAGGTTCAGGGCGTAAGGCCGCAGGATTCCGTTGGTGTCATGCACCAGGTCCACGTTGAAGCGGCCGTCGTACATGCCGCCACCGTACACCGTGCCCTCCTGGTCCACCGTGATGATGCCGCTGCGATTCTCGATCACTTGCACAAACGGCCCCCTGGCATCGGGCGCGCCTTTCCACAACAGTGTTTCCAGCACCGTCCCGCTAAGCGGAGGCAGTGCCATCATGGCCAGCACGCCCGTTGCGCAGGCGGCTCCCCCGTGCCAACGCTTCAGGCGCGACGGCAAGGGCAAGCAAGCATCCAGCAACAGCGAACACGCCACCCCGGCGCCGACCAGCACCACGGCAATGCTGACCAGGCCCATATGCTCCATCAGCACAAAGCCGGTGACGACGCTGCCGGCGGCCGACCCGATGATATTGGCAAGATAAAGCAACGCGGTACGCATGCCGGCGTGACCGTCGGCCGCGACGCCCCAATGGGCCAGGCACGGGAGCAGCGAGCCCCAACTGCGTGCCACCAGGTACACCATGAGGAGCAAGGCACCCAGCAGCACACCATTGGGCAGTTGCAAATGTGCCAGCACGGGCAAGAACAGCAGGCCCGCCAAGTTGGCTTTGAGCAGCGCACCTGCCAGGCGCCGCATGCCGTGCGCTATCGCGCCGTTGCACCATTCTCCGGCCTGGCGCGAACCCGAGGCGATGCCTACCAGGAACGCGCCCAGTATCGCGGCGAAGGTGAAGGCGCTGCCGCCCGACGCATAGGAGACCGTGCGGAAGAAGAAGATTTCATACGACAGCGAAATGGCTCCGCCGATGCAGGCCAGCATCAAGACGACAGGGAATTTCAAGGCAGGCGCGGTCGTTGGCGTAGCCACGGCCCGCGCCTGGCCGAGATGAAAGCCCTTGCCTTCGCGCCAGTACGTGAGCAGCGCTCCGAAAGCGACCGCAGTATTTAACCCGACCGCCACATATACCGCGCCTTGCATGCCAAGGAAGGGAAACAGCACCACCGCGCAGGCAAGGCAGGCGGCCCCCGCGCCCAAGGTGTTGACGTAGTAAAGCAGCCCCACCGAATTGCCAACGTTGCCGGAACGCGGCGCCAGGTGGCCGACCAGCACCGGAAGGGTGGCGCCCATCAGCAGGGTCGGCACCAGTACCAACGCCAGTGTCATGGCAGCTGTGACAGCCAAGGGCATGCCGAGCGCCAGCGTGCCGACGCCATCGAAAATGCCGAGTGATACCAGACCGAAAGCACCGGTAAGGAGTTCGATGGCCGCGAGCAGCGGCAGCAGTGCCAAGCCGCGCCGCCTCGATAGCAGTCCACCCGCAAGGCTGCCCAGGCCGAGCCCAAGCATGAAGGCGGTAACGACAATCGTCACCGACTCGATATTGACCCCAAGAATGCGGAACAGCGCACGCTGCCAAACCAACTGGTAGATCAACGCGGGGAAGCCGGAGAAAAAGAAGAGCACGCAGAGGATTCTCCTCCAGCGCACTTCCTGGCTTCGCGTTGCCGCACCGGTCCGGCCAAGTGCTTGCCGGGTTCCCGCCGGGACGGCGGCATCGATTGGATTGCCTGGTTCCATGCCCCTTCCCCGAAGGTTATTGTTATCGTTGTTGCTAGCCAGGCCATTCCATCAGGCCAGCTGTGCCGGCGCCGCCTGACCGGCCATCGTCGGCGTGCGCCGGCCGGCAAATGCATGCAGCATGCCTGCGGTCAACGCCCATAGCCCGACCCCTGCGACCACATCCACAAGGTAATGGCCTCCCTCTGTGGGCGTGGAAAGAATCATCAGACCGTTCAATACGCAAGCAAGGAGGAAGCCGATCTTTGTCCAGCGCATCGCCTGCATGAAGATCAAGGCTAGCGCGGTGTGATACGACGGCAGCGAAACTAATCCCTGCATATGACCCAGATCGAACACCTGCATGGTGCCGTCGCGAAGTTGGGCGAAGTGCGCGACCGTGGCAACCTCGTCCGGACTGGCCAGACCGTAGCTGACATAGGCGCCGGCTGCGGGCCAGGGCGCGGCAATCAGCAACAGCAGCATGCAAGACAACATCAGGTTCGCAAGGAACTCGCGCAGATGGGCAGCCTGCCCGAGCAAACCAGTCAGTATGGGAATGAGTACCAGTTGGGCGAGTCCGCTCATGTAGGCAAGCTTCAGAACGAAGTCGATGCCCGGGTGGGCGCGGACCCAGGCGTATGCCCGCGGCCAGTCGAAGCCCAGCATCTGGTCCAGCGCCGCCAGCCGGCCGTCCACCAAAGGGGGCGCCAGTGTTACCAGCAGATATGACATGACACCCATGACGTTGGTGAAAGCGACCAGCAGCGCGCCGCTATGCGCCACCAGCGCCAGACGGCGATAGTGCAATCCACGCAAGGTAGCGTTGATACGGGGATGGGAGGCGATCAGGCTCAGCGCCATGGCAATCGCAGCCAGCAAAGCCCCGCCAAGACAACTACCACTCACGCTGGTCACAGAACGCCCGCTCGCGGCAAGCCAGGCTGCGTCGAGTGCCAGCACAAGCAAGACCACTCCCCATCTAAGCGCATCCCCACGGGTAAAGACCCGAGTCCCCGTTGTCATTTTGGTCGCCCCCCGGCATGACCTGACGGCAATTCGCGATGCGTCGTCGCCAGGCAAAGCTAATAGGGGCAAGATACTGGGCGGCGTGCATAACAGGCATCGTCCTTTAGGCGAATCAACCTTAAGACCTAGGGGACCACGCGCCCCCAAAACCCCGAAACCACACTGCCGCGTCCACAATCCAGCAGCTAGAGTTCAAATTCGCAGCCGTCGAATATCCCGCAGGCCCGTGCCGTTATTCCCTCCCGGGGCAAGCAGACATTCCGGGGCAATTGTGAGTAGAATTTGACCACCATGGCCAAGGCCCCCGCCAGAGCTTCCACCCGCCCCGTCCACCTGCCGCCGCTGCAAGCGCTGCGCGCACTGGAGGCCGCCGCGCGCCATCGCAGCTTCTCGCGCGCGGCCGAGGAGCTGGCCCTGACCCATAGCGCCATCAGCCACCATGTCCGCGCGCTGGAAACCAGCCTGGGCACCAAGCTGTTCCAGCGCAGCGGCAGCCAGATGGCGCCCACCAGCGTGGGCGCGCGTCTGGCCGAACAGGTGCGCGGCGCGCTCGACGACATCGAAAGCGCGCTGCGCGAGGCCGGCAACAGCGCCGCACCGCCGGTAATCCGGCTCCAGGTCAGCGTGATGGCCGACCTGGCCAATGCCTGGCTGATCCGGCGCCTGCCCAGCCTGCACGCCCAGGTGCCCTCGCTGGACCTGCACCTGCGGCTGCACGCGGAGATCACGCCGCCGGACCCGTACAGCGTCGATGTCGGCATCTGGCATCAGCGCATCGACCTGCCCGGCTTCGAGTGCCACAACCTGATCGAAGACCACGTGATCGCCGTTGCCAGCCCAGCATTACTGGCGCGCTTTCCGGGCTTCACGCTGGCCGACGTGCCGCGCCTGCCGATGCTGCGCTTTGCCCTGCGCCCCTGGCGCGACTGGCTCGAGGCCGCCGGCCTGCCCGGCGACGAACCGGAGCGTGGCCCGATCTTCCAGGACGCCGGCCTGATGCTGCAGTCCGCCGTGGCCGGCCTGGGCGTGGCGACGGCACGCGCGCAGCTGGCGCACGACTACCTGGCCAGCGGCGAGCTGGTGCAGATCGGCCCCACCCGAATCCCGTCGAGCCTGCATTACTGGGTGACCTGGCGCGAAGGCAACCCGCGCGAAAAGGCCATCCAGCAGTTCCATGCCTGGCTGCAAGAACAGGTGCGGCTGGAAGGCGCGCCCATGCCTGCCGCCGTCGCCGGTAACGCCGCGCAGTTTCATCCGTGACATTGTTTGGCGCGACCAAGTTGGCAATACGAATCATTTTCGTCTAGCGCCGGCAAATCAAGGGCTTGCCGCCTGCGCGGGTCGCACCGCCGCCGGCAAATCCAGGGCGTCGGCACGCGGGGCGAGTTTCACTGATGCAACCATTTGGTTCAGCGTGCCCGCCGCCCTGAAAAACTTGCACACCCCCATCCAAACAGATGAGAAGCGGGCGAGCCGCCCAGCCGCGATTCCTCCGAAGGCTTGTCAACGCGCCCATTGTTTCCATCCCGCCGCTGCTGCCGGTGCGGGCCCGACACCAAAAGGCTGAGGCGCGCAATGTCGCGCCCTGTCAGCGGAAGATGTATGCACTTCAAATCCTTGTATCGGAAATGAAACTGTTTTGAAGGGCGGCGAGGTGCAGTATCGGAGCCCTTCATGGCCGGCGTTTCGAATTTTGCACTCCCACATTCAGGTGGGCTCGACACGGCAAAAATGCCTTCTAGTCCACGGGCGGGTGCCATCCAGTGCGCAAAACATTCCTTTGCCCTCGCGAAACTTTTTGCGACGCAACACGCCGATGGCGCCATGCGTAACAAGAGCGGAACGTTTTCGTACGCGCCGATCCGGCGCTGCTCGCTTCACAACATCACGTTCCCTTTCATTTCAATGACTTAGCCTGCCATGGCACATTCGTCGCAGATATGTCGGCGCGAACAGAAGCCCGGCACAAAGGGGAAGTCTGAAACGAGAGCGGCAAGCACACTGGCACGCGTTCGCCGAGGATCAGTTTCAGGACGACCCCGCAACCCAGGGCGGGAATTGGACTGGCGCTGTAAGCGGGGGCCACGCGGCAGGAACTGGCCCGCATCGGCACCCGCCATGACATGGGGGTCGACAAGATAAAGCGGAGGTCATTCAGGCGCACGGGCCGCAAGCGCGAGCAAGCGGTCCGTGCCACCTGAATCCCGCGGCAAGCCGGCATGCCGGTGCGCCCGGACAAGAACGGGGTGGAACAACAGAAATCGGGGAGCGCGCCGCGCCGCATCGCCACGATGCGCCGGCGCAAGCCTTAGAGCCAACGGAGCGAGCGGCCGGCCCTGCCGGTCGCCTGTTCCGCAAAAACAAGAATCCGGGGAATCTCATGAGCGCGTACGCCAACCGCCCGCTGCTGTACCTGTCGCAGCACCATGACGCCACGCTGTGCCGGCTGTTTGCCCAGCGCGGCTGGAAAATCAGCTTCGCGTCCAACCTGCAGGACCTGCAGGCCCTGCCTTCCGGCAACCAGCCGCTGGCCGCGCTGCTGGACCTGCAGGGCGGTTTCGGCGATGCCGAACTGGAAGCCTTCGAGCCCTGGCTGGCGCAGCGGCATGTCGGCTGGATCGGCATCGTCTCCGGCCAGCACGCGCTGAGCGAAACCGCGCGCCGGCTGCTCGGCCTGTATTTCGTCGACTACCACACCGCCCCGCTCGAGCATCCGCGCCTGGCGGAAGCCCTGGGCCACGCGCTCGGCATGGCCCGGCTCCGGCCCGGCGCGCATGAGACCCTGCGTACGGCGCGCCCCGATGGCATGATCGGCAGCTGCCCGGCGATGCAGTCGCTGTTCCGCGGCATCGAGAAGGTATCGCGCTGGGACACGCCCGTGCTGATCTCCGGCGAGTCCGGCACCGGCAAGGAACTCGCCGCGCAGGCCATCCACCGCGCCTCGGCGCGGGCCTCGCGCCCGTTCATCGCGGTCAACTGCGCGGCGATCCCGCCCACGCTGCTGATGTCGGAACTGTTCGGCTACGAGCGCGGGGCCTTCACCGGCGCCACCAAGCGCAAGCCCGGCCGCATCGAGATGGCGCAGGGCGGCACGCTGTTCCTCGATGAAATCGGCGACATGCCGATCGAAAGCCAGACCAGCCTGCTGCGCTTCCTGGAGACCGGGCGTATCGAGCGGCTCGGCGGCACCGAATCGATCGAAGTCGATGTGCGCATCATCTCCGCCACCCACGTCGACCTGGAAGCCGCGATCGCCGCCGAGCGCTTCCGCGGCGACCTGTACCACCGGCTATGCGTGCTGCGCGTGCGCCAGCCCCCGCTGCGCGAGCGCGGCAGCGACATCCTGCTGATCGCCGAACACGTGCTGGACACGGTGCGCAAGCAGTCGCCGGCTCGCATCCGCGGTTTCTCGCCGCTGGCGCTGCGCGCGATCCAGCTGCACAGCTGGCCCGGCAATGTGCGCGAGCTGATCAACCGCATCCGCCACGCCGCGGCCATGTGCGAAGACGGCGTGATCCAGCCCGACGACCTCGAGTTGGCCACACCCGCCGACGACCGCCCGCTCACGCTGGCCGCGATCCGCGAGGCCGCCGAGCAGAACGCCATCGTCGAAGCGCTGCAGCGGCACCATGAACGGCTGATCGACGTGGCCGCCGAGCTCGGGATCTCGCGGGTGACGCTGTTCCGGCTGATGCGTGATTACAAGCTGCAGGTGAAGAAGGGGGATCTTGGGTTGATCTGCGTGCAGGGCTAGCGCCGCGACGTATCCCATTGAAGGATCACCCCATGTCCCCTGACGCCTACCTCGAGATGGCCGACACCGAAGCCAGCCACTGGTGGTTCCGTGGCCGGCGCGAAATCGTCGCCACCATCCTCTGCGGCCTGGCCTTGCCGCGCCACGCGGCTATCCTCGAGATCGGCGCTGGCACGGGCGGCAATCTGGCGATGCTGTCGCAATTCGGCAGGGTCAGCGCGGTGGAAATGGACGACACTGCGCTGCGCCTGGCACGAGAGAAGACTGGCGACGCCTACGACCTGCGCCATGGCAAGTGCCCCGACCAGATGCCGTTCGCCGAACGCAGCTTCGACCTGGTCTGTCTGCTCGACTGCCTCGAGCACATCGCCGACGATGCCGGCTCGCTCGACTGCACGGCCAGGCTGCTGAAGGCGGGCGGCGCGGTCTTCATTACCGTGCCCGCCTACCAGTGGCTATGGAGCGCGCACGACGTCTTCCTGCATCACCAGCGCCGCTACAGCAAGCGTTCGCTGCACGCGCTGGCCAGCCGCTGCGGCCTGCAGGTGGAACGGATGTCGTATTTCAACACGATGCTATTCCCGCTTGCCGTTGCCGCGCGCATGGGCGACCGCCTGCGTGGCAGCTGCCACGCGACCGGCGCCGGCCTCCCGGCCGCGCCGGTCAACCACGTGCTGCATCGAGTGTTCCGCGCGGAGCGCCACTGGCTCGCGCGCGGCTCGCTGCCGTTCGGCATTTCGCTGATGGCCGTGCTGCGCGCATCGTGAACGCCAGAGGCACCACGCCAGGGCTGCGCCAATTCACGCGGTTCCTGTTTTCCGGCGCCACCTCGACCGGCGTGCATGTCACCGTCACGGCAACGCTGGTGAGCACGCTCGACGCCTCGCCCGTGGCGGCCAACTGCGTTGCTTTCCTCTGCGCCACGGCGTGCTCGTACCTGCTCAATACCCTGTGGAGCTTTTCTTCGCGCTTGCGCCACCGCACCCTGCGACGCTTTGCCGGCGTCTCGCTGCTGGGCCTGGCGCTGACGATGGGTATCTCTTGGACCGCGCAACGGCTCGGCGCCAGCTATTGGGCCGGGCTGGCGGGCGTGGTGCTGACCGTGCCGGTGTTCACCTACCTGCTGCACCGGGCCTGGACCTACCGCGATTGACTCGCGGAGGTCCCTAGCGCAGCAGGCTTCAGCGGCCGTTGCTGACTTGCCCGCGATCGATGCGGATCACGCGCCGCCCCGACGCCACGATCCGGCCTTGGCCGGTCTCCTGGTAGCGGCGACGCACCAGGTAGATCGGCCGGCCCTTGGCCTCGTCGTAGATGCGGCCGACATACTCGCCCACCACGCCCAGGCCGATCAGCTGGATGCCACCGAGAAACAGCAGCACCGACAGCAGCGACGCATAACCCGGCACATCGATGCCCAGCACCAGCGTGCGCGCCACGATAAAGGCGCCGTAGCCGAACGCCCCCAGCGCGATCGCCACACCGATATAGGTCCAGCTGCGCAGCGGCATGGTGCTGAAGCTGGTGATGCCCTCGAGCGCGAAGTTCCACAGGCGCCAGCCGGAGAACTTGGAATGCCCGGCGCTGCGCGCCTCGCGCTCGTACGGCACGATCACGGTACGGTAGCCAACCCAGGCGAACAGGCCTTTCATGAAGCGCCGGCGCTCCGGCATCTGCTTGAGCGCATTGACCACCACGCGGTCCATCAGGCGAAAATCCCCCACATTGACAGGCAGCTTCTGGTCGGAAAGTTTGTTATGGACGCGGTAATAAGCGCCTGCCGTCACGCGCTTAAGCCAGGAGTCACAGGCCCTGCTGCTGCGCTGTGCCAGCACCACCTCGGCTCCCTCGCGCCAGCGCCTGACCAGTTCGGGAATCAGTGAAGGCGGATCCTGTAGGTCGGCATCGATCGGGATTACGGCGTCGCCCAGTGCTTCGTCCAGTCCCGCGGTCAGGGCCGCTTCCTTGCCAAAGTTGCGCGTCAGGTCAACTACCCGCACGCGGGGATCCCGGTGCGAGTACCCAATAAGCTGGTCCAGTGTATCGTCCGAACTGCCGTCATTGACCAGCACGATTTCGAAGCGGATCGCATCGATGGTCTCGAGCACCGGAATGACGCAGTCGAAAAACTTGCCGATGCTGTCCGACTCGTTGTAGCAAGGCACCACCAAGGAAAGCAGCCTGACATCATATGGACCCGACATGATTTTTCTCCCCGAGACGCCGCTTCCTGTGCGCGCCGTCATGCTTGCGCCATATAGCGCTTGTGTTCGGCCCGGCGTAACTATCGGAGAGCCGCCGTGGCCCGGTTATCAGGCATCGCGCGATGCCTTGCCGGTCCGTTCCAGCCGGACGCGCCATACGGCAAGCGCCAGTGCCAGCAACAATACGAGCGGCATCACCGGTATCCCGACCCACTCTGCCGCCAACAGCCCGTACAGAGGCAGCAGCCACAACAGGATCAGCAACTCGCGCTCGCCAGGCAGCCAGCCGTGGCGATGGGCATGAAGGCCCAGCCATGCGATGGCGATACCCAGGAAAGCCAGGTCGTAGTCGTAAAGGTAGGGAGGAACCAACAGCATGGCAGTACATAGCAGCGCTGCACGCAGTGCAAAGCTGCAGGGACGTGACCATGCGTAGATCACCGAAGCCACTGCCGCACAAGCGAACATCGCATGCGCGACATAAGGCACGGTGACGCCTCCGAGCAGCAGCTTGACGGCCGCGAACACCGAGGGCATCCGCACCAGCATTGCCGAACCGTCCTCGACTGCCGCGCGTGCAACGCCCGTTGCTTGCAGGAATGCCAGAAAAGGTTCAACCCCGAAGCACACCAGCGACAGGACTGCCAGTGCCGTCGCGCTCGCGAGCAGTCCGAGCAACGCACGCCACGCGCCGGCGCAGGACAGGGCGAGCGGGAACATGATCGCGAGGTGTGGCTTGACCGTAAGCAGCCCGAGCAGCATCCCGGCCAACATCGGCCGTCGTTGCAGGAGTGTCAGAGCCAGGCCCGCGGTGCCTGCCAGCCAAAGCGAGTTCTGCCCGGTCGCAACGCCGATGGCAACTCCCGGGAAGCCCAATGCGGCAATCCAGGCCCCGCGCCACGGCAATGTCCGGGACATGGCAAGCCCATACCAGCCGAAACCGCCTAACAGGAAAACCAGGGCAGCGCACCAATAGGGCAACAGGCCTAGCGGCAGCAGCGGCAGCAGGAATGTAGGCGGATAGAACCATGGCAGCATGCCCGTGCCGGCCGCCAGGTCAGGCATGGCTGAAATCTCTTTGGCGTGCAGCAGGTCATAGTTGTACGGCGCTGCTGCGCCCTGCTCGAGCGCCACGCTCGCCGCACTCCAGAAAACGACAAAATCCGCGCCCGGCTGGATCAGCCCCGGAACAGCCAGGACCCAGGCACGGAACATCCAGATCCCAAGGAACGACACGTAGCAAATCAGCCCCGCGCACGTATACAGCCATAGGCGACCCGCATCGAGCCAATGTCCGTCTGGCGCGCCGATCGGTTGCTTGCTGTGCATCAGGTTCGGAAAAGCCATGTCGCTCGCTCCGGAGACTCACGTTGTCGGGCTGCCGACTGCCCGTGCTGTCGATCACGCGTGTCGCGTGCCTGCCTGCGTGCAAGCCTGCTCACGCGCCATCGACTCATGGCCAGGTCCGTCGTCATCGGCCATTCAGTTGCCACCATCGACTGCGCAGGAGCGCCGCCAACAGCCGGCCTCCGCGGTTCAGTGTTGGTGTTCAGGCGGCGGAACGCAAGCCAACGGGGATGCCGGCACGCGCACCTTGCCAGGCCAGGCCAGCGCATCCGCGCACAACGTTTCCATCCTGAATCATCGGGCCTGGTCTGGCGCCGAACGTCGATTCCACAAGGGGCGGCGAGGGTCCTGCGGCTTCTTCTTGAAACCGTCCGGCGAGGACCGGGCCGCCGTGATGTTTCTATTCCGAAACGCTGACTTCAGGCAGCGCGTCCTCATCCATCAGGCGGCCCAGTGCTGCAAAGCGCAGGCGAGAGGGCCGAGTAGGTCGTCCAGGCGCCCGAGGCACTGCACGCTGCCTGCCTCGCGCGCTCATGCTTTTGGCTGAGAGCCGTTGACCATGCCGGGCGGTGGCGACCGGTGCGCCGGCATGCGCACTAGTGCATCGGTTGAGTCATCCAAATTAGCTGGCGCGGCGCGCGTTTCCGGCTGGCACCGACGCATGCCCGGACCGCCGCTGCGGCGCTGGCCTGGCACGCACCGAGCCCTGCCTCGATGGCCGGAAAGCCTTGTGGGACAACGGCTTCACGCCAGCTGGCCCGCGCCTTGCCTATGCCATGGCACGCGGCATCGCCATCAGCATCGGGTTGCCGCGATGCCGGCGCAATCTGGCCGGCTACAAAAGAAATATTCGGGGAGCTTCACCATGCCTGCCGTCCACCAACCGGCGTTACCGCACATGCAAGCCCGCCACCCTGCCGCTGCCCGGCGGGGCGGCAGCGTGCCGTTCCGTTGCATGGCCCGCGCCCAGCATGCACAGCATGCGGCGCGATGCATGCACGCCTCGGCAGAGCGTCGGTTGCAGGCGCGCAGCCCGCTGGGCATGCACGGTCCCGGCCGCTGGCCGTTCCATGCGTGTGCCATCTGCGCGCCGCCCGGCTGCCGCGCCCACCGGCTTTGAACCAGTCATGCCAGCTTTTCCATACAGCGGTTTCGCTGTCCTGTAGTACCGAGTAGTTGTCCCCAATCAAAGGAGATCGTCATGCAAGCATTGACCACCAAGTTCCAGCAATTTGTGCGCGACGAAGACGGGGTAACGGCCATTGAATATGGCCTGATTGCCGCCCTCATCGCCATTGTCATTATCGTGTCGGTCCAAACCGTTGGCACGCAATTGAACAGCGTGTTCAGCAAGATCGGCAGCTACCTCA
>JABFVP010000371.1 GCA_013362725.1 Cupriavidus sp. | reverse complement strand
CCAGCAACCTTACCACAGCGACAAAACCCGCTTGCCCGGTTTCCATGTTTCGAATATATTCGAAACATGGAAACCGATGACGCCCTCACCGCACTAGCCGCGCTCGCCCATTCGATCCGCCTGGCCGTGTTCAGGCTGCTGGTGCAGGCGGGCCCGGCCGGCTTGCCCGCCGGCCGGATCGCCGAACGGATGGAAATCCCGGCGTCCTCGCTGTCGTTCCACCTGAAGGAACTGCACCGCGCCGGCTTGCTGAGCAGCCGTCAGGACGGCCGCTCGATCATCTACATGGCGCATTTCGACACCATGAACGGCCTGCTGGCTTACCTGACGCAGAACTGCTGCGGTGGCAATCCCTGTTCGCCGGTGTCGCCCTGCTCGGTCGCCTCACCATCCTGACGTCCTGATACTTCCTGACCCGGCCTGATGACTACCAACGTATTGATCCTTTGTACCCACAACTCGGCGCGCAGCGTGCTGGGCGAGGGGATGCTGAACCACCTGGCGCGGCGCGCCGGCCGCGATGTCCGCGCCTATAGCGCGGGCAGCGCGCCCGGCGGCCGGATCAACCCGTTCGCCATCGAAGCACTCGCCAACGCCGGCGTCGAGGTGGGCGGCCTGCGCAGCAAGAGCTGGGACGAGTTCGCCGGGGCCAAGGCCCCGCCCATGCGCATCGTGATCACGGTGTGCGACAGCGCCGCAGAAGAAGCCTGCCCGTACTGGCCCGGCAGCCCGGTGAAAGTGCATTGGGGCTATCCCGATCCGTCCCGAACGGAAGGCAATGACAACAATAAACGACAGGCCTTCGAGCTGACCCGGCAGGCCATCGCCTACCGCATGCTGCAGCTGTTGCTGCTGCCGCTCGACGACATGAGCAACGCCGAGCTGGAACAGGCGCTGCAGCGCCTGGCGCGGAGCTGAGCCATGGCCAGCCAGCACGTCGCCGCATCGACCCCGGCCGCCGCCGCGCCGGCCATCGGTTTCTTCGAGCGCTACCTGACTATCTGGGTGGCGCTGTGCATCGTCGCCGGCATCGCGCTCGGACAGATGCTGCCCGGCTTCTTCCAGGCAATCGGGCGGATGGAATACGCGCAGGTCAACCTGCCGGTCGGGCTGCTGATCTGGGTGATGATCATCCCGATGCTGGTCAAGATCGATTTCGGCGCACTGGCGCAGGTGAAATCGCACTGGCGCGGCATCGGCGTGACGCTGTTCATCAACTGGGCGGTCAAGCCGTTCTCGATGGCGCTGCTCGGCTGGGTCTTCGTGCGCCACCTGTTCGCGCCGCTTCTGCCGGCCGACCAGATCGACAGCTATGTGGCCGGCCTGATCCTTCTGGCCGCGGCGCCATGCACGGCGATGGTGTTCGTCTGGAGCCAGCTGTGCAAGGGCGACCCGTACTTCACGCTGTCGCAGGTGGCGCTGAACGACGCCATCATGGTGGTCGCGTTCGCGCCGGTGGTGGCGCTGCTGCTGGGGCTGTCCGCGATCACGGTGCCATGGGATACGCTGCTTACGTCGGTGGCCCTGTACATCGTCGTGCCGGTGATCCTCTCGCAAGCGCTGCGCAAGCTGTTGCTGCGCCGCGGCGTGGGGCATTTCCAGCGCGTGGCAAGGCGCCTGGGGCCGTACTCGATCACCGCGCTGCTGCTGACGCTGGTGCTGCTGTTCGCGTTCCAGGGCCAGGCCATCCTCGACCAGCCGCTGGTGATCGCGCTGCTGGCGGTGCCGATCCTGATCCAGGTCTTTTTCAACTCGGGGCTGGCCTACCTGCTGAACCGCAAGCTCGGGGTTGCGCATTGCGTCGCCGGCCCGTCCAGCCTGATCGGCGCCAGCAACTTCTTCGAGCTCGCCGTTGCCACCGCCATCAGCCTGTTCGGCTTCCGGTCCGGCGCGGCGCTGGCGACGGTGGTGGGCGTGCTGATCGAGGTGCCGGTCATGCTGCTGGTGGTGGCCATCGTCAACCGATCGCAGCGCTGGTATGAGGCCGGGACCCGCTAGGCAGCCAGGCGCGTGGCCAACCGCGGCGCGGCGTGCGGACCTTGCTTGGGCCGGTTTCATCACACCGCGTCGGGCCGCGGCGCACGACGCTCCGCCGGACATGCGTGCGATGACGCACAGACCAGAATCTGCCAGCCATTAATCTCGATGCCATGAACACGCCATCACTTCGAATGGCGTGCACCGGTCTCTCAGGAGCATCGGATGGATCGATTTTACTTGTTGGACGCCTCGTTCTGCCCGAGCGTCAACCAGGGTCGCACTCCCATTTACGTCAGCTCGCCCGAGCGCGCCGTGGCATCGCAGATGACCGCCTTCACCGCGGCGCTGCAGGCGTGCACCGGCCACTCGTTCCTACGCTACGGCGCGCTGCACGATTTCTCGGTCCGCGAATACCGGACCTTCTGGCACTGTTTCCTGCAGTGGTCGCAAGGGCTGGCGTGGTCGGGCAGCCCCGAGCCGGTATGCGTCGGCGACGCTTGCGAGCATGCCCGCTTCTTCCCGAACCTGCTGCTGAACTATGCGGACAACCTGCTAGGGCTGGAAGTCGCGGGTCCTGACGCACCGGCGCTGACCGCCTGCCACGCCGACGGCCGGCGTGAACGCCTGACCCGCGGCCAATTGCGCGAACGTGTCGCGCGCGCGGCACATGCCCTGTCGCAGCTGGGGCTGCGCGAAGGCGACCGCGTGGTGGGCGTGATGCGCAACGACGCCGAAGCCATCGTCGCCGCGCTGGCGGTGACCGCGCTCGGCGCCACGCTGTCCACTGCCGCCGCCGAGATGAGCGTCGAGACCCTGCTCGATCGCTTCGCCCCGCTGGCGCCGCGGCTGCTGCTCGCGCACACCGCGCAACGCGCCTTCGACACCGGCATCCCGCTGGCGGACAACGTCGCCGGCGTGGCTGCCGCGCTGCCTTCGCTGCAGGGCATCGTCCGGCTCGACGACGGCGCCTTGCCGGCCACCGTCAGCCAGCCGGTCCATGCGCTGGCCGACCTGATCGAACGGGGCGACGCGGAACGCTTCGTGTTCCAGCGCTTCCCGTTCAACCATCCGCTCTTCATCATGTTTTCGTCTGGCACCACCGGCAAGCCAAAGTGCATCGTGCACGGCGCCGGCGGCAGCCTGCTGGAGCACCTGAAGGAGCACCGGCTGCACTCCGACCTGCGGCCCGGCGACCGCATGTACTTCCATACCACCTGCGCGTGGATGATGTGGAACTGGCAGCTGTCGGCGCTGGCGTCCGGGGTCGAGATCGTGACCTATGACGGACCGATCGCCACGGTCGACGCGTTGTGGCGGCTGGTCGCGGACGAGCGCGTCACGGTGTTCGGCACCAGCCCCGCCTACCTGAAAATGTGCGAGGACGCCGGCCTGGTGCCCGGCCAGCAGTTCGACCTGGGCGCATTGCGCGCGATGATGTCGACCGGCTCGGTGCTGTTCGACGCGCAGTTCGAATGGGTGCGCGATCACGTCAAGGCGCTGCCGCTGCAGTCGATCTCCGGCGGCACCGACATTCTTGGCTGCTTTGTGCTGGGCAATCCGAACCTTCCAGTCTATGCGGGCGAAGCCCAGTGCAAGAGCCTGGCACTCGATGTGCAGGCGTGGGAACACGGCGCGCCCACCAGCGGCATCGGCGAACTGGTGTGCGCCAATCCCTTCCCGTCGCGACCGCTGGGCTTCTATGGCGACGCGGACGGCCAGGCCTTCCACAAGGCCTATTTTTCAGCCAATGCCGGGGTCTGGACCCACGGCGACCGGATCGAGTTCCCGCCCGAAGGCACGGCGCGGCTGCATGGCCGTTCCGACGGCGTGCTCAATGTGCGCGGCGTCAATGTCGGGCCCGGCGAGATCTATCGGGTGCTGCGCGATATCCCGGAGATCCGCGAGGCGATGGTGGTCGAGCAGCGTGCGCGCACGGCACCGCCCGACCGCACCCACGCGGAGCGGTACGACCAGCGCATGGTGCTGCTGCTGGTGTTGCAGGACGGCGTTGCGCTGACCGGCGCGCTGGCCGCGCGCGTGCGCCGCGACCTGGCGCGCCGCGCCTCGCCCACGCATGTGCCCGACCGCATCCTCGCGGTGCCGGCGCTGCCGGTCACGCACAACGGCAAGTTTTCCGAAGCGGCCGCGCGCAACGCGGTCAACGGCCTGCCGGTGGGCAATACGGCGGCGTTGCGCAATCCGGACTGCCTCGACGCCATCCGCAATCATCCGGCCCTGAACCTGGCCGCACGCGAACTGCCCGCCCCCGGCACGTCGCGCGAGCAGCTCGAACGCCATTTGCAGGCCCTGTGGGAGCGCTTGTTCAACTTCGCCCCGATCGGCCGCGACGACAACTTCTTCGATCTCGGCGGGCATTCGCTGCTGGCCGCGCGGCTGCTGGCGGACGTGCACCAGTCGACCGGCCGCACGATTCCGCTGGCGACGCTGCTGTTCGCACCCACCATCGGCGGCCTGGCCGCGGCGATCGACGAGGCCGCGTCGCCGCGGCCTTCGCCCAACCTGGTGCCCGTACGCGGCGGCACCGGCTCGCCGTTGTTCCTGGTGCATGGCGCGAGCGGCTCGGTGATGGAGTGCTGGGGCATGGTCAACGCGCTGCGCACTTCGCGCCCGGTCTATGGGCTGCAGGCACGCGGCCTTGACGGCGAACAGCCGACGCAGCGGCGCGTCGAGGACATGGCGGCCAGCTATATCGAACAGATCCGCAGCCTGCAGCCGCGCGGTCCCTACGCGCTGGCCGGCTACTCGTTCGGCGGGCTGGTGGTGTACGAGATGGCGCAACAGCTGACCCGCGCCGGCGAGCAGGTCGAACTGCTGTGCCTGCTCGACACCTATGTCAGCGAGCACTTCCTGCCGTGGCGCACCTGGATGCGCTACTGCTGGAACTATCCCGGCTGGCAGCTGCGCAAGCTGCGCGCGGTGCCGGCGGCACAGCGCGTGCGCTATCTGAAATACGCGCTGCGCCGTGCCGCGGAAGGTGTCGGCATGCGCCGCGGCGGCATCACCTGCAAGCCCGACGCATTTACCGAATCGCTGCCGCCGGCACTGCGGCAGGTGCGCGAGACCATGGTGCGCGCCATGACGACCTATCGACCGCGGCCGTACCACGGCGGCCCGGTGCTCTATCTGCGCGCCGCGGTCAGGCAGCAGCAGCGCGGCGATCCGCTGTCGTTGTGGCGGCGCGTCGCGCTGGGCGGCCTGACCATCGCCGAGGTGCCCTGCAGCCATTTCGACCTGGTCGTCGAACCTAACCTGCAGGCGGTGGCCGCGATCCTGGACGAAGGGCTGGCGGGCGCGTGACGCCGCGGACATGGCACAGCATGCAGCATGAAGGCTTTGCCGCACCGCTCGCGCTGCCGCCGCCGGAGCGCCTCGTGTTGCCGGATGGCGCGGTGCAGGTATGGGAGCTGGATGACAAGCAGGTCGACCCGGCCTGCGCGCGGCTGGCCGATACGCTTGCGCCCGACGAGCGCGCGCGCGCCCTGGCCTACCGGCACGCCAGGCATTGCAACGGCTATATCGCGCGGCGCGGGCTGCTGCGCTGGCTGATCGGCGCCTACCTGCACTGCCTGCCCGAGGCGCTGCGCTTCACGGTGTCGGCATTCGGCAAGCCGGTGCTGCAATGGCCGCAGGCGAGGCTCGCTTTCAGCGTGTCCCACACCGACGGCCTGGCGCTGCTGGCCTTCGCCCGGGATTGCCGCCTCGGCGTGGACGTGGAGCGGCGTGCCGGTGGCCCGGACCTCGCTGAGGTCGCAAACGTCCCGGGATTTGGACGCGGCATATTCTCCGCGCAGGAAGCACGGGTGCTCGCGCGCGCGCGGCCCGCTTCGGCCGATGCATTCCTAGGCATCTGGACGCGCAAGGAAGCGCTGCTGAAAGCGCTCGGCACCGGCCTCTCGGCCGATCCCACCGCGTTCACCACGGAAGACGACTGGCGGCGCGGCGCGGGCCACTGGCGGGCTTCGCGTGATGGCATACCCATGTCCGGCTGGACCTGCCTGGACCTGGATGCCGGCGCCGGGTTCAGGGCGGCGCTGGCCGCCTCGCTGCCGGAGGCAAGCGTCACGTGGCACCGCTGCTGACCGGTCCTGCGGCTCGGCGACAGTCCGGCCGCGTAACACGTTACGTTACACGTAACGCCCGCCGCCCTGACGCCAGCCATGCATGCTGGCCGGCCCGCATCGGCCGCCCTGCCGCAAACCCGCGGCCCGCCTGGGTCGTGGCGCTGACCGGGAGCGCAGGCCCGGGCCCTGCCGGAGTTGGCATCCCCTTTGCTGAATCCGGTGAAATGCATTGGCCACGAAGCCAGTGCCCGACCAACCGGAGCAAGCAATGAGCTGGACTAACCGTGGAACGCCGGCCCCGGCGCAGGTGCTGGAGTGCGGCGGCGAGGCACATGCCGTGGTCATCGACGACATGCCGATGTACCGGCACGGGATCACGCGGCTGCTCGGCGAGATGCCGGGCATCGGCCGGGTGGAGCCGGTGGAGGCCGAAGCCCTGGCGGCGCGCAACCTGCGCCTGCCGGCACCGGCGCTGCTGGTGTTCGGCATGCCGCCGGACCTGGCCGAAGGCTGGAACCAGCTGCGGCTGGCCAGCCTGGTGCTGCGCCCGCGCCGACTGCTGCTGATCTCGGACAATATGTGGCTGCGCCTGCCGCCCGGCCTGGACGCCCGCTTTGCCCGCGCGCTGTGCCGCTCGGCGTCACTGGCAACGATCGAACGGGACGTGCGCGCGCTGCTGGACCTGCCGCTCGCCGCGCCGGCGCGGGCCGAGCCCGACGCCGTGCCGGCCGGGTCCCGGCGCCCCTTCCACGCGTTCGCCTGA
>JABFVP010000223.1 GCA_013362725.1 Cupriavidus sp. | reverse complement strand
GCTGACGTCGAAGATGCTGACGTTGGCGTACTGGCCCACCACGCGCCACAGGTGGCGCCACTTGCCTTCGCGCTGCAGGCGCTGCGACATGGCCTTTTCATCGGCCTTGAGCTGCTCGACCAATTGCGGGTCGAGCGATGCGGGAATCCTGACGGTCATTTCGGCCATGAACAGCATGGGGTCTCCTGGGGTTTAGGGTGGGATGGTTCAGCGTTCGCGGCACGCTCAGAGACGGCAGGTGCCGTCGAGATAGGCCTTGCGCCAGCGCACGATGCGCACCTCGGCAAACAGGCCCGCCGCGGCGAACGGGTCGGCGTCGATAAAACGCTGCGCGGCCTCGCGGCTGTCGACATCGACGATATAGACGCCGCCGCCGGCGTCGGAGCCGTCATCGTTGAGCTTGGCGCCGCAGGCCAGCAGCAGCGCCTTGTTGGCGTCGAGGTAGTCCAGGTGGCTGGCGCGGGCGGCCTGGCGCACGTGCTGGTGGTTTGGCTTGTCGACGGTTTCGATCAGGTACGGCATGCGGTTCTCCTGCCAGCCTCGCGGCCGGGCATCAAAGTCAGGCAATCTGCGCGCCCCACATCAGCATCGCAGCGATATAGATCAGGCCTACCCAGAACATCATGATCACGGTGTAGCCCATCACGTCCTTCAGGTTGAGCTTCGACAGCGCCAGCGCGGGCAGGATCCAGAACGGCTGCACCAGGTCGTTCCAGGCGTTGCCGAGCATCACCGACATCGAGGTCTGGCTGACCGAGCTGTTGATGGCCTTGGCCGCGTCGACCATGAACGGCCCCTGGATCACCCAGTGGCCGCCGCCGGACGGCGCGAAGAAGTTGATCACGAAAGAACTGACCAGGCCCCAGAACGGCAGCGTCTGCGGCGTGGCGATGTCGACGAACACGCGCGAGATGGTATCCACCAGCCCCGAGCCGGCCATGATCGCCATGATGCCCGCATAGAACGGATATTGCAGGATGATGCCGGAAATGGTCTTGATGCCTTCGTTGAGCTTGGCCACGTAATTGACCGGTGTGCCCAGCAGCAGCACCCCCGCGAACAGGATCAGGAAGTTGATCAGGTTCAGGTCCAGCGAGCCGCCCTGGGTGAAGTAGATGACGGCATAGGCCATGCCGCAGAGACCGATCGCCAGGCTCAGGATGCGGCTGTTGTTCAGGCGCCCGGCCAGCGTGTTTTCGCCGCCGATGGTGTGGGCCGGTCCGGCGTCGGCCCGGGCCGGTTCCTGGTCGCGGCGGATCTCGACCACTTCGGCCGCATGGCGCGGGTGCAGCCAGGCGTTGAGCAGCGGCAGCGTGACGATCACCGCCAGGCTGGTCAGCAGCATCGGCGTCGAGAAGATGGTCTGCGACAGCGGGATCACGCCCATCGCCTTTTCCATCGGGTGCCCCGGGGTCGAGATCAGCACCGGGATGCTGGCCGACAGGCCCAGCCCGTACAGGGTGAAGCCGCTGTAGGCCGAGGCGATGATCAGCGGGTAATGCACGCCACGCACCTTCAGCGCCAGCTTCTTAGCGATGATGCCGCCGATGACGAGGCCAAAGCCCCAGTTCAGGTAGCTGCCGATGCCGCCCACCAGCGTGGCGACGATGATCGCCGCGCGCGGCGTATGCACGGCGCCGACGATGCGGTCCAGCATGCGGTCAGTTAGCGGCGCAGTGGCCAGCACGTAGCCCATCGCCAGGATCACCGCCATCTGCGTGGTGAAGGCCAGCAGGTTCCAGAAGCCCTTGCCCCAGCTGGCGATCACCGCCGGGGCCGCCTGCCCCTGCACCAGCATCGCCAGTGCCATGGTCAGCAGCGTCAGGCCGATGGCAAACACAAAGGGATCCGGCAGGTACCGGCGCATGAGTTCGGTGAAGAACCCGGCGATCTTGTTCATGACTTCCTTGTCTCCAGAGTCGGCTATCGTTACGCCATTAGAACTACGGTTCTATATGCGAACTTAATAACGGCACGTGGCTATGCTAATGGCCGTTCGACCGGCAGGTCAAGGAAATGGGAAGCCTCGATTATTGCTATTTAGCGCAATAGTTACGCGCCAGCTACGCCCGGTATTTGCATGGGAGAGACCGAATCAGTACCGCATCTGGACATCGTCAACCTTGCCGGTGCGCGCGTTGTACAGGCAGGCGTAGTGGAAGCCGATCGCCGACGAGCTGTCGTCCGGCTCGAACACCCCCTCGCCGTTGACCGAGGTCTGCGCATCAGGGCGTTGGTAGTACTGTTCACGGTCGGCCATCAGCATGACGCTGCCGGGTTGCGGATAGCGGCGCTGGAGCGCTTCCGCCACCGCCGGCTCGCAGGCCGCGGATGCCGCCCTGGACATGGCCCGGGGGTCGATGGTGATGCGGGTGGTGGGCGGCGGCACCGGGCGCGGTGCCAGCTGCGGCGGCGTCTCGCAGGCCGCCACCAGGCAGGCAACCGCCAGGCACAGGTAAGAAGCTCGGATCACGCGGACCTCCTCCGATAGGAGCGCCGGGAGGTGGCGCTCCGCAAAGTGAAGCGTAGCTGTCAGGTTACTGCCTGTGGCTGGAAAAGCCAAAGTCCGGCCCGCTCGTGCCGCCGGGTACGCGGACCATGGCAGCGGCCTCGGCGCCGGGATTCCCCGGACTTTCGAATCTGCGAACACGGCTAAACTAGCGCACGCGGCCGCGCCCTGCCTTGCGCCCGGGCCGCCGCATGTACAACCCACGATGCCGACAAATGACAACCACAGAGACAAGCGGCAACCGCCCCACCCATTCCACGCCGCTGCTGCGCACGGCCGCCAGCCTGCTGGTGGTGCGCGACGCGCCGGCGGGCATGGAAGTGCTGCTGGTGCGCCGCGTCGAACGCGCCAACGACCGCAGCAGCGGTGCCTATGTTTTTCCCGGCGGTACCCTCGACGCGCAAGACCGGCACCTGCACGCGCACGCCCACGGCCTCGATGACGCAATCGCCAGCGAACGCCTGGGCCTGCCGGCCAGCGGCCTGGACTTCTACCTCGCCGCGGTGCGCGAATGCTTCGAAGAGGCCGGCCTGCTGTTCGCCTGCGACCAGCAAGGGCGCCCGCGTGCGCCGCACGAGCTGGACGCCGCGCAGCAGGCGCTGCTGCGCGACGCCGTGCAACGCGGCGGTCCCGGACTGGCCCACGCCTGCCAGCAGCTGGGCCTGCGCCTGGCGGCGGACCGCCTGGCCTACCACAGTTACTGGCTGACGCCGCCCGGCCTGCCCAAGCGTTTCGATACCCGGTTCTTTGTCGCCATCGCTCCGGAGGGGCAGCTGGCCGTGCCCGACGGCACCGAGATCGTCGAGCACCGCTGGGTGCGCCCGGCCGAGGCCGCCGACCCGGCCAGCGGCCTGCCGATGATGCATGTCACGCGCCGCACGCTGGGCTCGATCGCGCAGTTCGAGACCGCCGCCGCCTGCTTTGCGTATTTCTCGCAGCTGCGCGGCATCGCCTGCATCATGCCGCGCCTGGCAAACGGCGCGGCCGGGGTGCGCCCGGTGATGCCGAACGAGCCCTGCTACGCCGAGATCGGCCGCATCGATCCCGAGGGCAAGGGGCACGGACGCTACGAGCTTGCACCAGGCGTGCCGGTGCAGTTGTCGCGGCGGATATGGCGCGTGACGGCCAACAATGGCAGCGTGATGACCGGCCCGGGCACCAATACCTACCTGGTCGGCGGCGGCGCGCGCAACGAATGGGCCGTGATCGATCCTGGCCCGGACGATGGCGAACATGTGCACGCCGTTCTGGAAGCCGCGCCCGGCCCGATCCGATGGATTCTCGCCACGCATACGCACCTGGACCATTCGCCCGCGGCGGCGGCATTGCAGGCCGCCACCGGCGCCACCGTGCTGGGACGCGCGGCCCCCGCCGGCCCCTGGCAGGATCCTACCTTCGCGCCGCAGCGCGAACTGCAGCACGGCGAACGCCTGGCCCTGGCCGACGATTGCACGCTGCGGGTCTGCCACACTCCCGGCCATGCATCCAACCACCTCTGCTACCTGCTCGAGGAAGAAAAGACACTCTTCACCGGCGACCACGTGATGCAGGGATCGACGGTGGTGATCGGCCCGCCCGATGGCGACATGCGCGCCTACCTGGACTCGCTCGCGGCGCTGCAGGAAGAAGACCTGGAGTGGCTGGCGCCGGGACACGGCTTCCTGATCTCGCGCCCGCAGGACGCCATCCGCATCCTGGTACGGCACCGCCTGCAGCGCGAGGTCAAGGTTGCCGGCGCGCTGCGCGAACTCGGCGCGGCCGCGCTCGACGAACTGGTGCTGCGCGTCTATGACGATGTGCCGCCGCGCATGCATCCGGTGGCGCAACGCTCGCTGCTGGCGCACCTGATCAAGCTGCGCGACGAAGGCAAGGCGCGGGAGGCGGATGGCGTCTGGTCCGAAGCCGCGGGCTGAGCGCGGCGGCGGCCGTTGAAGATTTTTCGGCGGGGGGCTTGCGCAATTCAATAATTGCGATACAATTGCGCCTCTCGTGTGCGGCTGTAGCTCAGTTGGATAGAGTACTTGGCTACGAACCAAGGGGTCGTGGGTTCGAATCCTGCCAGCCGCGCCACCTATGCAGAAAGAAAAAGGGCTTCCGGAAACGGAAGCCCTTTTTTGTTGCCGCGCACCGTTTGCGCGCGGCTGCCCCCACCACCCCTACCACCGATATCTCGCGCCGACGGTGCCGCTCGGGCTGCGTCCCGCCCGGACCTTGAACCATAGCTTCATGCCGGTCTTGGTATTGCCGTGCGCGCCGATATTGAACGAGAACAGCCCGCGCAGCAGGTCGGCATCGATCTTGGTGCCGTTGATATTGATGACCTGCTTGCGGCTGTCCTGCCACCAGTCCGCCTCGACGAACGGATAGATGCCGGCCAGCCGCGTCGGCTGCGCGCCGTACAGGCGCACGCCGATGCCGGTTGCGCTGGCATCGCCGGGCATGGCCTGCGCCAGCTTGTTCGGGTCCGCGCTCGTGCCGGGCTGGTAGGCCAGTTGCAGCCGCGGCTGGATGGTCAGCCCGCCGGTACGCGGCACCACCGCATCGACCGCCAGCGCCATGGTGCGCACGCGATTGTCGGCAAAGCCGCTGGCGGTGGTGATGTCATCGAGATGCAGCGACAACCGGCGCGCACGCTCGGGCATGGCAGCGGTTTCGCGGTCCACGGCGGCAAGGCCCGGGGCATCGTCATCGGGCCCGGCGCCGAGCGCGCGCGGCAATGGGGAAGAAGATGGGGATGATGATGGCGCCGGCACCGCCGCGTATTCGACGACCACCGGCTCCAGCGGCTGCACCATCCAGCCGCTCGCTTCGGAGCCGCCGGCCGGCTGGCCGGAAACCTGCGCCGGTTCCGCCGGACCGGCTGGCGCCAGGCTTGCCTGCAGCGGCGGATCCGAGCCGGAAGCGCCGTGGAAATCCGGCAGGCCTTCGTCTGCGTGGGCCAGCGCACACATCAGCATGGCCAGCATGGCGCAGCAATGCATGGGATGGTGGACGATGCCGGGATGCGCGGCACAGCCGTGCCATCCGGGGCTCGTCCCCGCCTCCCTCTCTCTCGCTGATGACAAGACCACAGTCATGGCAACCACCTTCGGGACGTTATAAATGCCTGCCCGATGAGCTTGAGCATAGGTCAAATGCCCCGCCAGCGTTAGCCGCGAATGTTCGTCTGCGCGCGCCCGCGAAAGCCCCCGCAGGAAAGCGCACGGCGGCGCTGTTGCCGGCGCGAATCGCGGAAGATTTGGACATGACTAACCGCTGCGTGCCCACGCTGGAGCCGCTGGAGCGGCTGCGCAGCGTGTTCCTGGACGAGGTGGTGCGCATTTCACCAGCACGCGCGCCTGTTCGATGCCATCGACATCCTGCGCCGCAAGCTGCGCGAGCGCGCCGCGCTGACCGCGCAGCTGAAGCAACAGGCCCGCACCGACAGCCAAACCGGCCTGCTGAACCGGCGCGCGGTGGCGACCGGGTACGGCGCGCACGAGGCCGCCAGCCTGGTGCTGATCGACGTCGACCGCTTCAAGCAGATCAATGACCGGCACGGCCACGCGGCCGGCGACCAGGTGTTGCGCAATATCGCCGCGCAGATGCGCGCAACGCTGCGGGGGGCGATCGCGGCGCGGCCGGTCTACCTGTCCGGCGCTGAACCACCGCGCCAGCCATAGTCCGCAAAAGCTACGGACGAAAAAAAAGCCCGCTTGCGGACCTGGTGGCCATGGATCATGGCCTGAAACGAAAAAAGGCTCGCTTGCGCGAGCCTTTCCGAATTTTGGTGCCCAGAAGAGGACTCGAACCTCCACAGTGTTGCCACCGCTAGGACCTGAACCTAGTGCGTCTACCAATTCCGCCATCTGGGCTTCGTTTCGCTGCGTTCTTGCTGCTGCGATGCGAAGAACGAAATTATGCCGAGTGCTGTGGGTACTGTCAACACCTGGCTGCAAAAAACTTTGTGCGCGCTATGCCGCATCGCCGCCGCGCCGGAAATCCAACTGCGCCGGTCGGCCAGGCAGCGCCAGCGCCGCGGTTGCCGCCGGCATTGTGGAGACGGTCTTGCCGGCGCGCAGCACGCGCAGGCGCGTGGCGCGCAGCCGGATCGCCTCGACCGGATCGCGCGCCTGCAGCAGCACCAGGTCGGCGCGGCAGCCCGGCGCCAGGCCGTAACCCTCCAGCCCGAGGATGCGCGCCGGCATGGCGGTGACCGCGTCGAAGCAGGCGCGCATCGCCTCCTGCCCGGTCATCTGGGCCACGTGCAGGCCCATGTGCGCCACTTCCAGCATGTCGCCGGAGCCCAGGCCGTACCAAGGGTCCATCACGCAATCGTGACCGAACGCCACCGGCACGCCGGCGGCCATCAACACGGGCACGCGCGTCATGCCGCGGCGCCGCGGATAGGTATCGTGCCGTCCCTGCAGCGTGATGTTGATGAGGGGATTGGCGATCGCCGCCACGCCGGACTCGCGCATCAGGGGAATCAGCTTGGACACGTAGTAGTTGTCCATCGAATGCATTGAAGTCAGGTGCGATCCCGCCACCCTGCCCTGCAGGCTCAGCCGCACGGTTTCGCTGGCGAGGGTCTCGATATGGCGCGACAGCGGATCGTCGCTTTCGTCGCAATGCATGTCGACGCGCAGGCCGCGTTCGGCCGCCAGCTCGCACAGCAACCGCACCGACTCCGCCCCCTGCGCCATGGTGCGCTCGAAATGCGGAATGCCGCCGACCACGTCGACGCCCAGCTCGAGTGCACGCTTCAGGTTGGCGAGCGCGCCGGGCGCGCGCAGCACGCCGTCCTGCGGGAACGCCACCAGCTGCAGGTCCAGATAGGGCCGCACGCGTTCGCGCACGTGCAGCAACGCCTCCACCGCCAGCAGGCGCGGATCGCACACATCCACATGCGAGCGGATCGCCAGCAGCCCGCGCGCCACGGCCCAGTCGCAATAGGCCAGCGCGCGCTCGACGATGGCCTCCTGCGTCAGCAACGGCTTCAGTTCGCCCCACAGGGCAATGCCTTCCAGCAGCGTGCCGGACTGGTTCGCCCGCGGCAGCCCGTACGACAGCGTCGAGTCCATATGGAAGTGCGCATCGACGAACGGCGGCGTCACCAGCTGGCCGGCGGCATCGATCTCTTCGCCCGCGCGCGCGGCCAGGGCCGGCTCGACCGCGGCGATGCGCCCGTCGGCGATGCCGATATCGATGCCGGTGCGCCCGTCGGGCAGGTTGCAATGCCGCAGGATCAGGTCGAGCATGGGTCGTGTCGGCGTATTTGGTATCGGTACGGGCGTGGGATTTCAGGCCAGCGGCACCGGCGCCAGGCCGCAGCCGCGCAGCAGCATCAGCACCACATGCTCGGTGGCATGCGCATAGTCCTGCGGCTGCAGCCGGCTGATGCCCAGCACCGCGCAGACCTGCGATTCAAAGTCCGCATAGGTCTGCGTGGCGGCCCAGATGGTGAAGAACAGATGCTGCGGATCGACCGGCGCCATCTGGCCGCGGTCGATCCACTGCTGCACCACCGCGGCCTTGCGCGACACCAGTTCGCGCAGGGCGTGGCGCAGCACCTCGCCGATCTCGGGCGCGCCGTGCAGCAGCTCGTTGGCGAAGACCCGCGACGCATCCGGATGGCTCGCCGAGAGCCGCATCTTGGCGCGGATGTACTGCTCCAGCGCCACCTGCGGCGGCAGCTCGGCGCGGATCACGTCGGCCTCCGACAGCCACAGCTGCAGCGTGTGCGCCAGCACCGCGCGGTACAGCGCCTGCTTGGTGCGGAAGTAGTAATGCAGGTTCGACTTGGGCACCCCCGCGCGCATGGCGATCTCCGCCATGGTGGCGCCGGCAAAGCCGGCGCGCGCGAACACGTGCTCGGCCGCGCGCAGGATCATGGCTTGGTTCTCCTGCCGGATGCGGCCGCACGCCGCCGCGCGCGCGGGCGGCGCGCGCAGTGTCGGCGCAAGGCCGGCGCGTGAGTCCATCAGCGCGTGCCGTACAGCCGGTCGCCGGCGTCGCCCAGCCCGGGCACGATATAGCCGTGCTCGTTGAGGGTGTCGTCGATGGCCGCGGTGACGATGCCGACGTCCGGATGCGCGGCGCGCAGCGCGCGCAGGCCCGGGCGCGACGCGATCAGGCACACATACTTCATGGTGGTGACGCCGGCCTCCTTCAGCCGGTTCAGCGCGGCGATGGCCGAATTGCCGGTGGCCAGCATCGGGTCGACCACGATTACCATGCGCTCCTGGATGTCCTCCGGCATCTTGAAGTAATACTCGATCGGCTCCAGCGTCTCGGGATCGCGGTACAGGCCGATATGGCCGACGCGCGCCGCCGGCAGCAGGTCGAGCATGCCGTCGATAAAGCCGTTGCCCGCGCGCAGGATCGACACCAGGCACAGCTTCTTGCCGGACAGCACGCGCGACTGCGTGGCCGCGATCGGCGTGCGGATCGCGATGGTTTCCATCGCCAGGTCACGCGTGGCCTCGTAGGTCAGCAGCTGGCTGATCTCGCGCACCAGGCGGCGGAAATTGTCGGTGGTGGTGTCCTCGCTGCGCACCAGCGTGACCTTGTGCTGCACCAGCGGATGGTCGACCACCATCACGCCGGACAGGCAGGCAAGGTCGGCGGCGTCGGCGGGGTCGGCGGGTTCCGGCACGCCGGACTCGACTGCGGGAACAGCGGACATGTCGTTCATGGTGACGCTCCTGATGCCACGTTGCACACCCTGCGTGGAACGCCGCCCGCGGCGCGGGCGGCGCGTTCAGAACACCGTGCCGTCGCTGGTGATGGCAAAGGGCGGCGCGCCGCCGGGCCGGCGCTTGGCGGCGATGCGCCGCCCCGCCGCCCAGGTGCCGCCTTCGAGCACGCGCGCCAGCGGGAATTGCGCTTCCTCCATCCCCAGCGCCTGGCGCACGCAATCGGCCACCAGGTCCAGGCCGCTGACGGTGAGCGCGCGCCATTCGACGATGACGGGCTCATCGACCGCATGCGGCTCGGCGGCAAAGCCCGGGTCGCGCGGCACCATCAGCTCGAAGTCGTACAGCAGGCCGCCGTTGCGGTACTCGGGCAGGCCGGTCAGCGCATCCAGGCCGGTCACGGTCAGGCCGGCGTCCTCGAGCGGCTCCAGCAGCGAATACGTCAGCCACTGGGTCAGCTTGTGGAACGGCACTAGCCCGCCGGGCGCCGCCGGATGGCGCCAGCAGTCCCCCAGCGACACGCCTTCGAGCACGATCCGCCCCGGCCACACCGGTCCCAGACCCACCAGCAAGGTGCGCAGCAGGAAGCCGGCATCGAGGTCGCCGCCGACGGCATGCGCCTTCAGGTAGTCGTAGAGATTGCCCAGCCGCGCCGGCCGGCCGAACAGCGCCGGGGTCGCATCCATCACCTCGCCCAGCCGGCGCAGCAGCCCGGCGCGGCCTTCCAGGCCCACCAGCGGGTTGTGCTGCGCGACCTGGAAGGCGTGAGCAATGCTGTCGGCGTCGATACGCTGCAGCCGCTCGGCATCGGCGCGCAGCGGGTCGCCGGGCGCCGCCGAAAAGCCGCCGCGCGCGAACAGGTCGAAGCTGGCCGCGCCCAGACCTTCGGATCGCGTCAGCACCGCGTCGCTGGCCGGATCGCGGTAGCGCCACTCCGGCCCCGCGCCCGCGTCCAGCAGCACGCTCGGGATCACCAGGTCGATACCGATGCGGGCGCGCTCCTCGCGGTGCTCGGGACCGCTCAGCGCGGCACGCTCGCACAGCACCTGCCAGCGGTCCGCGCGCTGGTCGGCCGCGCCGCTTTCGAAATGGCGCCAGCGGCTGTGGTACGGCACCTGCAGGTCCGGATAGCGCTGCCGGATGGTGCTGGCGACGTAATCGGCAATCGCGTGCACGCGGTCCGGGTGCCAGGTGAAAAGTTCGGACGCGCCGCTGGCCACGTGTTCGGTGACCGCCGCGCAATGGGTGCGCACCGCCTCGGCGCACAGCAGCGCCGCCGCGGGATGCCCTTCGGGCACCGGGCTCAGCCAGCCGTTGCCTTGGCCTTCGTTGCCGGCACTGTCCTCGGGATACCTCGTCATTCGTTCAACCCCCTGCCCTTTGCCAGGGCCAGTTCGTTCGCATCCGGCGGCGTGTAGCGCGTGAAGTAGCCGGCGGCCACCTTGGCATCGATCTCGACACGGGCGTCGGCGGGGATCAGCGCCTCGGGGATCGCCACCTGCTCGACCACCTCGATGCCCTGCGCCACCAGCGCGCCATGCTTCATGTTGCTCATCGACGCCCAGCGGTCGATGCGGCGGATGCCCAGCCAATGGAACACATCCGGCATCAGCTCCTGGAAACGCATGTCCTGCACGCCCGCCACGCATTCGGTACGGGCAAAATACGTCTCGGCGCGGTCGCCGCCGGCCTGGCGCTTGCGGGCGTTGTAGACCAGGAACTTGGTCACCTCGCCCAGCGCGCGGCCCTCCTTGCGGTTGTAGACCACCAGCCCGACCCCGCCCTGCTGCGCCATCTCGATGCACACCTCGATGCCGTGTGCCAGGTACGGCCGGCAGGTACAGATGTCTGATCCGAACACATCCGATCCGTTGCATTCATCGTGCACGCGGCAGGCCACGCGGGTCTCGGGCTTGCCCAGCTGGCTGACATCGCCGAAGAAATACAGCGTCATGCCGCCGATCGGCGGCAAGAAAACCTTCAGGTCCGGCCGCGTCACCAGTTCCGGGAACATGCCGCCGGTCTGCTCGAACAGGCTGCGGCGCAGCACGCTTTCCTTGATGCCGAAGCGGGCCGCCATGCCGGGCAGGTACCACACCGGGTCCACCGCCGCCTTGGTCACGCGCACGTCGCCATTGGCATGCAACAGGTCGCCGTCGGGCTTGAGCCGGCCCGCGGCGATGGCCGAGACCAGCTCCGGCATGTTGATGTGCGCGCGCGTCACCGCGATGGTCGGGCGGATATCGACGCCGGCGGCGATGCGCTCGGCAAAGACGGTGGAGACCAGGTGCCCCCACGGGTCGAGCGAGACGATCTTGTCCGGGTCGGCCCACTGCGGATGCGGGCCGATGGCCTCGGCGGGCGCGGTGTCGGTCAGGTCGGGACGGTGGTCGCGCTGCAGCGTGCCCGAGGCCACCGCGAGGGCTCGGTAGATGGCGTAGGCGCCGGCGTGGGTGCCGATCACATTGCGCTGCGAGGGATTGCCCAGGCTGGCGATCACCGGCCCGCGCTCCGCCGCCGTGGCGGCGCCCCAGTGGATCGGCTCGGCCGGCTTGTCGCGGCGCGCGTGCGAAGTCAGGACGATATGGTCGGACATGACACCCTCGGTTCCCGATGGAATCCTGACCAATCGGTCAGGTTTACGATTCCATACTAGGCAACCTTTGTGCCATCGCCCAATTCCCGTTTACGCCAGTGTGGCGCCACTGTGTGTGGCGCCCGACGCAAGTCCGCGGCAACGCCATGCACGTCCGGCGTGCCGACGGCACCACCCCGGCGGCACCCATGCACCACCCGGATCCCGCGCGCGTCCGCCTGGCACGAGCGCGCTCCCGGTACTGCCGCGTGGCGATGCGTGCAAGGGTTACATGGTCGGGCGGCTTGCCGAGCCCGGGCTCGAGTCGCGTGCCGCGTCGCCGCGGCCGCCGAGCACGGCCCGCAGCGCCGTGAACGGCTGCGCGCTTTCGACGAAGCGGTAGAACACGGCACCCGCCACATTGCTCAGAAGCCAGGCCGCCGCCATGCCGAGCGCGTTCAGCGCCGGCCGCCCCGGTGCGAGGTGCGATACCAGCGCATTGACCACCAGGCACACCGGGAAATGAACCAGGAACACGGAATAGGAGATGCGCCCGAAGTAGCCCACCACGCGCGCCCGCGGCCAGCGCTCCAGCCATTCGCCGCGCCGTGCCAGCGCCAGCAGCAGCGCGGTGGCCAGCGCCACGGCAATGCGCAGCCGGAAATCCAGCGCCAGCGCAGCCAGCGCCACCGCGCCGAGCAGCATCAGCGGCAGCAGCGGGCGGCCGCGCGCCGACGCCCAGTAGGCCAGCGTGCCCATGCCATAGGCACCGAAGAAGTACACCGCCCAGATATCCCACGCGGCATCGCGGTTGAACCAGAACAGCGACGCCACGGCGGCGAGCGCGACCAGCCCGATGCTGAGCGCCACGCCCGCCGGCGCCCTGCCGCGCGACGCCGCGCGCGCGGCCCACAGCGTGCCCAGCAGCAGCGCGAACAATTGCAGGTCGATGGCCACGTACCAGGCGCCGGCCGACAACGCCTCGACGTCGACGATGTCATGGAGCAGGGTCAGGTGGGCTAGCAACTGGCCCGGCGTGGGCGGTGCCGGGATCGAGTCATGCGTCATCCAGTGCCGCGCCGCGGCGGCGCCGGCAATGCTGAGCAGGATCGCCGCGGCAAATGGCACCACCAGTTTCTGGTAGCGGCGCCAAAGCATCGACAGCGGGTGCTGGCGGATCTCCAGCCGTGCGTTCGGTGCCAGGCTGCGCGCCGCCAGGAAGCCGCTGACCACCAGAAACACCTGCACCGCGATGCGGGCGTAGTCATAGAGCCAGTCCACCAGCCCCGGCGCCAGACGGTACGCGGCGTCGGACATCGGTCCATAGAAGGCAAGGTGGTGCAGGACGATCAGTTGCGAACTGACGGCTTTGAGGGCGTCGATGCACGGCAGGCGCGACGGGCGGGGGCTCATTGTTATAGGAAGAATGCAAAAGGCACGGAAGGCGCGATTCTACCCGCTGCGCCGGCATTCAATGTGGCGCAATGCATACTTTTTGCAGATTGGTTACACAGTGTCCGCGCTTGTTGCGAGTTCGACAGCCGCTGCACTGTCCCAGCGGCAGGGGGATGGCGTTACTGGCACAGCGCCATCAGCGCAATCCACGCCTGGGCATGGGCCGGATCCAGCCACCCTGCCACGGCCACCGCGCCCAGCGCGGCGAGCCCGAGTACCGACAGCCAGGCGCCAAGGACGGACATAGCTGGCATAGCGGACTTAGCGGACGTAGCAGGCTTCATGGCCGTGCCGGCGCCAGGCCGCTGCGGACGATCTGGCGGTCGTCTATCGGCGAATGCAGCGCCGCGGCGACGATCCCCAGCGCCATGGCGCCGTACCATACGGCGTCGTACGAGCGGGTCAGCTCGAACACCAGGCCGCCCAGCCACACGCCCAGGAACGAGCCGAGCTGATGGCCCAGGAACACAAAGCCGAACAGCGTGGCGAGATAGCGCACGCCGAACACCTGGGCCAGGATGCCGTTGGTCAGCGGCACCGTGCCCAGCCACAGCAATCCCATCGCCGCACTGAAGGCGTACAGCGTGGCCGGGCTCAGCGGCAGCAGCAGGAACAGCGCCATCGCCGCGGTGCGCGCGAGATAGATGCCGGCGAGCAGGTACTTCTTGCTGTGACGCCCGCCGATCAGCCCGCACACATAGACGCCGGCCACATTGGCCAGCGCGATGATGGCGAGGGCCGCCATGCCGTCGGCCGGACGCATGCCGCGGTCCAGCAGAAACGCCGGCAGGTGGCTGGCGATAAAGGCCAGCTGGAAGCCGCACGCCAGAAAGCCCAGGTTGAGCAGCCAGAAGCCCGAATGGCCGAAGGCCTCGCGTACGGCCGCGCTCAGCCCCTGGCCCGCGGCCGCGTCCGCCGCGTGGTGGTCCGCCGCCGCCGCCGCGCCGCGGTCCTGGAACGGAAGCGCCAGGGGCACCAGCACGGCCAGCGCCACGGCAAGCAGCAGCAGCGCACCCGCCCATCCGGTCCCTGCAAGCAACGCCTGGACGCCCGGCACCAGCGCAAACTGGGCGATGCCGCCGACGGCGCCGGCCAGTCCCAGCGCGCGGCTGCGCTGATTGGCCCCGGTCATCCGGCTGAGCGCGCCGTAGACCACGCCGAAGGTGGTGCCGGACAAGGCCACCCCGAGGCAAAGGCCCGCCGACCACACCAGCGCCGTCGCCGTATGCGCCTGCGTCATCCCATAGAGACCCACGGCATACAGCGCCAGCCCGCCCGCCATCACCTTCCACGAGCCGTAGCGGTCGGCCAGCATGCCGGTAAAGGGCTGAGCCAGCCCCCACGCCAGGTTCTGCACCGCCATGGCAAAGGCAAAGGTCTCGCGGGTCCAGCCACGCTCGGCAATGATGGGCAGCATGAACAGCCCCTGCACATGGCGCACGCCCAGCGCCATCCCCATCAGCACGCCACCTGCCAGCACCAGCACCCACAGTTGCCGCCACCGGGGCGTGGCGCGGGAACCGGATGAGCGTGGCAGGTGTGTGGTCATGACAGCCTCTTGTCGATCGATGGCGCACGCAGGCGCGGTGGCTATATTGCAAGCGAAGGCTGGCCTTCCTTCAACCGATCTTTCGGTCGTCCTGCCATGCGTGGCACGCATGCCAGAGACACCCCGGATCGTGCTGTAATGAGGTCTCGCGCGTCTGTCCGGAGCTCACTGCATGTCCACCCCGCTGGTTCGCCTGTTCTCGCTCGACCTGCTCAAGGGCTTCGTCGCCGTCGGCCGGCGCATGAGCATTACGCAGGCAGCGGACGACCTGTGCCTGACCCAGTCTGCGGTGAGCCGCCAGATCCACGCGCTGGAGGCGCAACTGAAGGTGCAGCTGTTCGTGCGCAAGCATCGCGGGGTCGCCTTCACCGCCGAGGGCGAGCGCTTGTTTCGCAGCGCCGACAGCGCGCTGCAACAGCTGCAGGATGTGGTGGCCGAGGTGCGCCGCAGCGAGGGCCGGCAGCCGGTCACCGTCACCGCCAGCATCGGCGTGACGGGCCTGTGGCTGCTACCGCGGCTAGGCAGCCTGCAGAAGGCCCATCCGCACCTCGATGTGCGCCTGTCGGCCAGCAACCGTATCAGCGACCTGCGCGAAGAGGGCATCGACCTCGCGGTGCGCTATTGCCGCGACGCCGCGGCGCCGCCCGATGACGTGCGCCTGTTCGGCGAGCACATCGCCCCGATCGCGCATCCGTCGCTGCTGGCCGCGCTCGCGCCGCATGGCGATGCGCTGCTGCAGCTGCCGCTGCTGGAATTCGACGATCCGCGCCCGTGGCTGCAGTGGCGCAGCTGGCTGGCCGCGCGCGACCTGCGCCAGGCCAGCCAGCGCGGCATGCTGCGCTTCAACCAGTATGACCAGGTCATCCAGGCGGCGCTGGCCGGGCAAGGAATCGCGCTCGGACGGCTGGAACTGGTGCGGCCGCTGGTCGACGGCGGCCAGCTGGCGCTGGTGCCCACTGCGCGGCAAGCGCCGCCAAGCCCGAACGCCTACTGGCTGATCCAGGCCGCGGCGCAGCCTCGCGCCGACGTCAGGCGCGTAGCGCAGTGGATCTGCCAGGAAGCCGCGCGCACGGTCAAGACGCCTGTGCACCCCGCAGCCACCTGAACCGCAGCGGCCCGGCCCGGCGCGGCGGCGCCTCGATCCGGCACAGTGCCGGGCCGGCGCCGTGCAGCGCCGCGACGAACACCTCGGCGTCGGTTTGCAGCCGATGGCGCTGGCCCGGCGCCAGCAACACATCGGGCGATGGCCGCCCCGGCACTTCGAAGGTCAGCCACAGGTTGCCGCCGCGGCAGACCAGTTCCGTGCCGGCGCGCAGCCGCAGGCCGAGACATTCCGCTTCCAGGGAGAAAGTGCGTGACATGAAAGGCTCCGGTTAGGGCCTTTTCATTGTGCTGGGGGGCGTTGCACGCTGCCATGAGCAATGCGTCGGCCAGCCATCCGCCTGCGGCATGCGAGCCACCACGGCTAGCGCTGCCCCGCGCGCGGCCCGCCCTGGACCAGCGCCTCGCCGGGGGGCGCAACATTGAGTGTCGCCAGCAACAGCCCCATGCCCGCCAGGATGCGGTACTGGCTGGCCAGTTCGGTGTACTGGCCGGTCACATAGGCGGTGCGGGCGCTGAAGTACTCGTTCTCGGCATTGAGCAGGTCCAGCAGACTGCGCTGCCCGATGCGGAATTGCCTGCCGTAGCTGAGCCGCGTGGCATCGCTTGCCTGCACATATTGCTGCAGGCTGGCCAGGCGGTCCTGCGCGGTACGGTTGGCGTTATACGCCAGCGACACGCTTTCCTGCACCTGCCGCCGCAGCCGTTCCAGGTTCTGCTCCGCTTCCTGGATCTGAAAGCCAGCCTCGCTGATGCGGGCCTTGTCGGCATTGCCGCGGAACAGGTTATAGCGCACGCGCAACATCACCCGGCGCTCGTCAGTGGTGCCCAGCACACGGTCGCGATCGCGTGCCCCGCCCACCTCGAGTTCCAGCCTTGGCCACAAGGCCGAGCGCGCCAGCGCACGCGCGGCCTCGGCTTCGGCGATATCGGCCTGGCCCGCGCCCAGCGCAGGGTGGCTGGCACTGGCCACTTGCTGCGCCTCGCGCTCGGTCGCGGGCAGCACGGCAGCCAGCGATTCCGGCCGCGACAAGCGCTGCGGTGTGGTCCCGACCACGCGCACGAACGCCGCCTCGGCGTCCTGCAGCGCCCCCTGCTCCGCCCGCAGGCTGGCCTGGGCCAGCGCCAGCCGGCTTTCGGCCTGGTAGAGGTCGGCGCGGCGCAGTACGCCGTTGTCGGCGCCAAGCCGGATCTGGTCATGGATATGCTGGTGCGCCTCGAGGTTGGCGATGCCGATCGCCACCGTTTCCTGCCGGCGCAGCACTTCGACATAAACGCCTACGGTGCGCAGCGCGATGTCCTCGGCGGTGGCACCGACCCGGTAGGCCGCGCCCTCGATCCGGGCGCCCTGGCGCTCGACGTCGCTGCTGACGCCGAAACCGTCGAACAACATCTGCGTGATGGTGACATCGGCGGCATGGCGGCCATACGACGAGTCCGACAGCCCGACCACGCGGCTGCTTTGGCTGTCCAGCCGCACGCGGCCGGTGGCGCCGCTGATATCGACGCGTGGCAGGTAGCCGGCGCGCGCCTGCTTCAGCCCCTCGTCGGCGGCCAGGCGGCGGCTGCCCGCGGCCAGCACTTCGGGATTGCTGTGCACGGCCAGGTCGACCGCCTGCGGCAGCGCCTGGGCCGCGGCGTGCCCGGGCACCGCCAGCGCCGTCCATAGCAGTACGGGTGCCAGCCGGCACCATGTTGTCGTCATGCTTCCCCCAGCCGGGGTACACCGCGTTCGCACGCCATACGCGTCCGAACGCGGCGCCCCTACCCGCTTATTATGGTTTTGACACTGCCGGCAGCACTGCTGCCGTCCTGCCTTGCCGCTTGCCGCGGTCTCTTCCCCCTTCCTGCTCGCCCCGTCCCCTTGCTGGCGTCTGGCTCAGGCCGTATGAATATTGCCGTTGCTCAGCAGCGTATTCAGGTCGAGCCCCACTACGCCCTGCAGCACAGCCACATCCTGGAACCCGCCGGCAGCGCCACCGCCGTCCCGGTCCAGGCTGACTACGGTATTGCCATCGACTTCCGCCAGCCGCACGAATTGCGACGCGTTGGCGCTGGTCACGCTGACGCCCGACAGCAGGTCGGAAAGGTCCAGCACATCGCCGCCTGCCGACGCCGGCGCGCGGTCGAAGTCAGTGATCGTATCGACCGAAGCAGCCTCGGCGCGCAGGAAGCGAAAGGTATCGCTGCCCGCGCCGCCCGCGAGCGTGTCGGCCCCGGCGCCGCCGACCAGCACGTCATTGCCCGCGCCGCCGGCCAGATGGTCATCGCCGGCGCCGCCCTGCAGCACATCGTTGCCGGCCGAGCCCGTGATGATGTCGTTGAAGGCCGACCCGATCACGCCTTCCATGCCCTTGTAGCTGTCGGTGCCCAGCCCGACGCTGCCAAGATTGACCGAGGTCGCGCTGCTGCTCTGGACCAGCGTGAAATCGATCGCGCCGGTGGCATCGGAGAAATCCAGCAGGTCGACGCCCGCGCCGCCATCGATGGTGTCGTTGCCCGCGCCGCCGCGCAGGATGTCGTTGGCGCCGCTTCCTGTCAGCGCGTCGTTGAAGCGCGACCCGATCACGCCTTCCATGTTGCTGTAGGTATCGCTCCCAAGCCCCACGCCCGACAGATTGACCAGCGTGCTGCTGCCCTGCGCCAGCGTAAAGGCCAGCCCGCCGCTGGCATCGGACAGGTCCAGCATGTCGATGCCGGCGCCGCCATCGAGCGTATCGTCTCCGGCGCCGCCGCGCAGCACGTCATCGCCCGCGCCGCCGCGCAAGGTGTCGTTCGCTGCGCCGCCGATGAAGACATCGCTGGCTGGAGCTCCGGTCAGCGCATCGTTGTTGCTGCCGCCGTCGAGGTAAGACGCCTGGTAAGTCTGGCCTGCCAGCGTCACCGATGCCGCGCCATTGGTCGACGCGACATTGACCGTCACGGTAGCCGTGCTGGTGCCGCCCGCACCGTCGGAGACGGTATAGCTGAAGCTTCCCGCCGCCGAGTTGCTGGAGTCGAACATGATGTAGCTGTTATTGGTGCCAGGCGCGAACCGCAGGTTGCTGACAGCTCCGGTGGCCCCGGTGAGCGCCGTTATCGCAAGCGCCGAACCATCGACGTCGACGTCATTGGCGAGCAAGGCACTGACCGGAATCAGGATGCTGCCGGTGTTGTTCGAGACATAGACCACGTCCGCGGCAGCCACCGGCGCATCGTTGACCGGATTAATGGTGATCGCCACGGCATCGGCGTCGGTCGCTGCGCCGTCGCTGGTCTGCATCTGCAGCGAGGCCGTGCCGGCATAGTCCTTGGCGCCGACAAACTGCATGCCCTCCAGTGCGGCGTGGATCGCCGCGTCGGTGCCGGTGAAGGTCATGGTGCCGTCCGCGCTGCCATCGCCGGCCAGGAACTGCAGCCCCGCCGTGCCGTTCAGCGTAATCGTGCCGCCGCTCGCCGTCAGCGTTACCGTGTGGCTGCCTCCGTCCACATCGAAAAAGCCGAGCGCATTCCCGTTGGCTGTGCTGAACACCAGCGGCGTGTCTTCGTTGACCGACTGCGCGGCCGGAACGCTGTTGACGACGGCATCGTTGGTGCCGGTGATATTGACCTTGATTTCCTGGCTCGCACTGAGATCGGCAGAGTGCACCAGCAGCGTATCGCTGACCTGTTGTCCGGCGATCAGCGCATCGGCCTTGGTGTTGTCCAGCGTGTAGGTCCAGGCGCCGGTGGTGCTGTTGAAGGTGAAAGTGCCGTACTGCCCGACCAGGCTGTCCGGCGCCACCGCGGCAAAGTGTGCTTCGCCACTATCGACATCGCTTACCGTCAGCGTGCCGCTAGCTGATGCATCGCCTGCGGTAGCGTTTGCCACGCCACCCGCTTCGGTCACCGTCGTATCTTCGCTCGCCGACGCGGTAATGGTCGCGGCATCGTTGGTGCCGGTGATATTGACCGTGATCGTCTGCTGCGCGGTCTGGTCCGCCGATGACACGGTCAGCGCATCGCTGACCTGCTGCCCGGCGATCAGCGCATCGGCCTTGGTGTTGTCCAGCGTGTAGGTCCAGGCGCCGGTGGTGCTGTTGAACGTGAAAGTGCCGTACTGCCCGACCAGGCTGTCCGGCGCCACCGCGGCAAAGTGTGCTTCGCCACTATCGACATCGCTAACCGACAGCGTGCCGCTA
>JABFVP010000731.1 GCA_013362725.1 Cupriavidus sp. | reverse complement strand
CAAGCGGGCCGATCACCGCGTCGGCGCGCAGCTTGACCAGGATCTCCTCGCGCTGGTCCAGGCCCGCGCCCGGCGCCAGCACCCAGCGCGCCAGTTCGTCACGGCCCGCGGGCAACACCCGGTAGACCTTCTTGCGGTTGCGCCGGTCGGCGTTGCCCTCGCTATCGGCCGCGTCGTTCTCCTCGGCGGCAATCCAGCCGCTGTCCGCCATGCGGCCCAGTTCGCGATAGATCTGCTGGTGCGTGGCATGCCAGAAATAGCCGATGGAGCGGTCGAAGCGCCGCGCCAGGTCGTAGCCGGACGAAGGCTTTTCGATCAGGGAGATCAACAAGGCGTGCTGGGTCGACATGCGTCTGCTGGGGCGCGGGGATATCGGAATGGGTTTGAACAACACAGCGTGCAGGCAGGCGCGCCGGTCACCGCACTTTCAAAAACTGGCGCTATGGTAGCGCAACGACGGCCCTGCGCCGCCAGACCGGAGGGCCGGGCAAGCAACGGACGAAATGCTGGGGCGCAATATATTAATCAATTTTGTCAGTTAAGAAATTTCCTACCAGACAGAATTAAAAAATGCTGAATGGCATTTCCGGCCGGTGTGCAATACATTCCATACATTGACGCTGTGCGAGCAAAAACGATCCGCCCCCGGCCGCACCATGCAGAAACTTTGGAGTGTGTCCATGACCGGAAGAATCCTGCTTGCCGAAGACCGCGACGTGCCCTGGGAGGCCGACGCGCGTCCGCTCGGCCTGATGGCGCCAGTGCACGACAAGGCGCCAGTTTATTACCGGCTGCCCGATACGCCTGACGGGCACCATATCAAGGAATATCCCAGCGGCCTGCGCCAGCTGGTGCGTTTTGTCGGCGTCGAGGAACAGGTCGTCAAGTACAACCTGAGCTGATCCCGCGCCACCGTTTTCCCTGTGGTTGTCTCCTCCAAGCCCGATCCTGCGGGCAGGGACTTGAACCCGCGAGCTTCGCGGGTTTTTTCTTGCCGTGGCGGTCTCGGGAGCGCCCGCCTCAGAGCTGCGGCGCACGGCAGGCCGCGCCGCCGGCATTGTCCGCCTCGGGCATGCCGAACACGGCCCGAGCCCCGCACTGCGACCCGAACATGCGCGCCTGGTCGTGCCCCACGCCCACCACTTCATAGGCCTGGTGGCGCATGACGAGGTCCGGACCGGCAAGGTAGCGCTCGTAGCGCAGGTAGCCGCGCGCCCGCTGCAGCCGCGTGGCGCCCTCGGCCTCGGCGCCGCAGGATTTGTCGAGCACGCGATGGTTGGGATCGTTGTCCTCGGTGCCGGCCAGATACGTCACCTCGCGCCCGGCATATCGCCGGGACAGCGCCATGCCGTCGGCGCCTTTGGCATACGGCACCATGTCCTGCATGCCGTAGCGGTACTTGTCGTAGTCCGGGCAGCGGCTGCCGTCATACGGCGCGAACGACTTGCCATCGGCGCCAGCCGGCCGCACCGGCGTGAAATACAGGTACGAAGACGGATTGGCCACGACGTAGCGCAGGTCGATGCCGCCGGCGCGGATGCGTTCGTCGACATTGTTGAGCACCGCGTAGCGGTGCACGATCTGCGCGCCGCCGGAGTGGCCGGCCACCGTCACCTTGCGCACCTGCGGCATCTGCGCCTTGTCGGTGACGAATGCGAGCAGGTCGTCCAGTACTTGCAGTGAGCTGATGCGGGCCGGGCCGTCGACAGCGTCCTCGCCGCTGAGCCAGCCCTGCACCGACCAATGCGGCATGCGGTTAAAGCCCTTGTTCCGGTCGGGGGTGCCGGGGAAATTCGGTGCAAGCAGCAGCACCTCGTCCGGATTGCGGCCGCTGGCCTTCAGCAGTGCCGCGCCGGCGGCATAGTAGTCGTCGCCGTTGCGCTGCAGGCCATGCTGGACCAGCACGACTTCGCGAATGCGCGACAGGTCGCCGTCGAGCCGGTGGCTGGCATAGACCGGGAAGTCATAGCCCGCGCCGGAGCCGAGATGCACGCGCTGCCACTGCGGCGCGGCGGGCGTGGGCCCGGCGGTATTACCGGCGGCCGGCAGCACGGCCGGGGTGCCGGCGCAGCCGGCCAGTACCGCGATGGCGGCGGCGGCAAGGGCGCGCGCCAAAAGCGAACGGACGGGCTGCGGCAGGCGGGCGGTCGATGGCGTCATGGCAGGTGGTCTCCGGTTGGCATGCCGGCGATGGTAGGGCAGTGGCGCGGGGCATGGCAACGCCTGCCGTGCCGCCATGCTCGCCTACGCCAGCCGCCTGGCCAACGCCGCGACGTCGGGCCACGTCACGCGCCGCACCATCACGCGCAGGTCGGGCCCATGGAAATCATCCTCGAACGGCTCAGAGGTCTCGCCGCCCAGCCGCTGGTAGAACTCGCGCGCCTGCAGATTGGCTTCCAGCACATAGAGGAACAGCGGCTGCCCCGGCCAGCCCCGCATGACACGTTGCGCGCAATGCGCGAGCAGCCGCTTGCCCACCCCTTGGCCATGGAAAGCAGGCAGGACATGCAGGTTGTCCAGGTAGATGCCGAAGCGCGGGTCGGCCTGCGGCAACAGGCAGGCAAAGCCGGCGGCCTCGCCGTCGACCAGCGCCAGCGTGACCTCGGCCGGGCCATCGGCGCCGTCGTGCATGCGCGCGCGCCAGGCGGCCAGCCGTTCGGGGTAGGCCTGGTCGCGCAGGTAGGCGTCCGGCAGCATGCCGGGATAGGTGTGTTGCCAGCTGGCGGCATGCATGGCGGCGAGCCGGTCGGCATCGGCGGCGGTGGCGGGGATCAGCGCAAGTTTGGGCATGGGACGAGACGGAAAACGCACAGCGATGCAGGCGCATGCGGCAAGCGCCCATTGTGCCCGCGCCAGGCCAAAGCTTGCAAAAGGCGGAGGAAGGGTTTGCAATCGTGGTCCCCGGCACACCCGGCCTTCCCGTGCGCGCCGCCGCGGCAGCGGGAACGAAGGTTGCAGCAAACCTGGCACACCCCCGCGCAAGCAAAGGAAGCCTTATGTACATGGTCTACTGGTCCGAAGCCCTCGGCACAGGGCTGACGCCGCATGCGCAGTCGTTCCCCAGCGACGCGATGCGCGAGGCGCTGCGCTTTACCGAAGCGCTGCGCCAGCGCCAGCACGCGGGCGAGGCGGTCAGCTTCGTCACGCTGTGCTCGGAAAACCCCGACTCGGTCGGCCGTGCCGGCGCGGCCGACCCGCCGCCCGACTATGAGTGGAAGAAGCGGCGGCCTTGAACCGCGGTCAGGCGCGTCCGGCTGCGGGCCGCAGCGCGGCGCGCACGACGAAGGCCATCACCACCGCAAACAGCAGCATCGCCGCCAGGAAGTACAGCCCGGCCGCGAGGCTGCCGGTGGCGTCCTTGATCACGCCGATGCCATATGGCCCGAAGTAGCCGCCGAGATTGGCCAGCGAGTTGATGGTGGCGATGCCCACCGCGGCGCTTGCGCCGGTCAGGAACTCGCCGGGCAGCGCCCACACCACCGCCTGGATCGAATAGATCGAGAACGCGGTCAGGCAGATAAACAGGAACTGCAGCACCGGCGACTGCACCCACGCGCTCAGCGCCATGGTGATGGCCGCCATGCCCGAGACCACAACGATATGACCGTAGCGCTCGCGCTTGCGGTCGGAGTGGCGCGGCACCAGCCAGAGCCCGACCACCGCAAACAGGTAGGGCACGGCCGACAGCAGGCCGGTCATCGCGTCGGTAACGCCGAACTGCTTGATGATGGTCGGCAGCCACAGCGACAGTCCGTAGATGCTGAGCGGAAACGGCAGGAACAGCAGCGACAGCAGCAGCACGCGCTTGTCCCTGAGCGCCTGCAGCGGGTTGCCGTGCGCTTTCAGCGCATAGGCGGCCTGGTCGGCGGCCAGTTCGCGCTCGATCCATGCGCGGTCCGCCGGCGCCAGCCACGCGGCGCTGGCCGGCGACTCGGGCAGCAGCTTCAGCGTCGGCAGGCACAGCAGCACTGCCGGCAGGCCGCTCAGCACGAACAAGGTCTGCCAATTGCTCATGCCGAAGACGCCGTGCGTGGACAGCACCAGCCCGGCAATCGGCCCGGTGATGATCAGCGCGATCGGCTGCGCCAGCACCAGCAGGCCGATGATGCGGGCGCGATGCCGCATCGGGAACCACTTGGTCAGGAAATACAGGATGCCCGGATACAGTCCCGCCTCGGCCGCGCCCAGCAGGAAGCGCAGCACGTAGAAGCTGTGCGGGCCCTGCGTGAACGCCATCGCCATGGTGATCACGCCCCAGGTGAACAGGATGCGGGCAAACCAGCGGCGCGCGCCAAAGCGTTCCAGCGCCAGGTTGCTGGGCACTTCGCACAGGAAGTAGCCGACGAAGAACAGGCCCGCGCCCAGGCCATAGGCGGCATCGCTGATGCCGATGGCCGCGTTCATGTGCAGCTTGGCGAAGCCGACCACCGAGCGGTCGATATACGCCACCACGTAGATCAGCGCCAGGAACGGGATCAGGCGCCGCACCAGCATGCCGATGATGCGGCTTTCTTCCAGCGCGTGCGTGCCGCCATCCAGTCCTGTAGCAGTGCGCCCCATCGGCGCGGTCTGTGTGCCTTGCATGGCAAGTCTCCTCTTTTCTTGTAGTGGGCACCGGCCGTCGCGGCCGGCGTGTCTTCAGTGCATCGGCTTTGGTCAGTGCGAGTGGCGCGGCACCTCGCGGCCGCGGCAGCCCACCAGGAAGTCGAGGTCGCAGCCTTCGTCGGCCTGCAGCACGTGGTCGACGTAGAGCTTGCGATAGCCGCCGTCGGCAGGCGACTGCAGCGGCTGCACGTCGGCCATGCGGCGTGCGAATTCGGCTTCGTCGATATCCAGGTGCAGGCGCCCGGCCTCGCAGTCGAGTTCGATCCAGTCGCCATCGCGCACGATCGCCAGCGGCCCGCCGGCGGCGGCTTCCGGCGCCACGTGCAGCACCACCGTGCCATAGGCGGTGCCGCTCATGCGCGCGTCGGAAATCCGCACCATGTCCTTGACGCCCTGGCGCAGCAGCTTGGGCGGCAGGCCCATGTTGCCGACCTCGGCCATGCCCGGGTAGCCGCGCGGCCCGCAGCGCTTGAGCACCAGCACCGAGTTCTCGTCGACCTCGAGCGACTCGTCGACGATGCGATCCTTGTAGTGCTCCAGGTTCTCGAACACCACCGCGCGGCCGCGGTGGCGCAGCAGCCTGGGCGTTGCCGCCGACGGCTTGAGCACCGCGCCGCGCGGCGACAGGTTGCCGCGCAGGATGCGGATGCTGCCGTCGCGGATCAGCGGCTGGTGCAGCGGGCGGATGACTTCATCGTTGGTGATCGGCGCGTCCTTGACGTTGTCCCAGATCGCCTTGCCGTTGACGGTAAGCGCGCCCGGATGTGGCAGCAGCCCGGCCTCGCCCAGGCGGCGCAGCACCGCGGGCAGGCCGCCGGCGTAGTAAAACTCTTCCATCAGGAAGCGGCCCGACGGCATCAGGTCGACGATGGTCGGCGTGTCGCGCCCCACGTTGCTCCAGTCTTCCAGTTCCAGCGGCACGCCGATGCGGCCGGCGATCGCCTTCAGGTGGATCACGGCGTTGGTGGAGCCGCCGATCGCCGCATTGACGCGGATCGCATTCTCGAACGCCTGGCGCGTCAGGATCTTCGACAGCGTCAGGTCCTCGCGCGCCATCTCGACGATGCGGATGCCGGACATGTGCGCCAGCACGTAGCGGCGCGCGTCCACCGCCGGGATCGCGGCATTGTGCGGCAGCGAGGTGCCGAGCGCCTCGGCCATGCAGGCCATGGTCGAGGCCGTGCCCATGGTGTTGCAGGTGCCGGCCGAGCGCGACATGCCGGCCTCTGCCGACAGGAACTGGTGCAGGTTGATCTCGCCCGCCTTCAGCGATTCATGCAGCTGCCACACCGCGGTGCCCGAGCCGATGTCCTTGCCGTCGAGCTTGCCGTTGAGCATCGGCCCGCCGGTGACGACGATCGCCGGCACGTCGCAGCTGGCCGCGCCCATCAGCAGCGCGGGCGTGGTCTTGTCGCAGCCGGTCAGCAGCACCACGGCGTCGATGGGATTGCCGCGGATCGCTTCCTCGACATCCATCGCGGCCAGGTTGCGCGTCAGCATCGCGGTCGGGCGCAGGTTGGATTCGCCGTTGGAGAACACCGGGAATTCGACCGGGAAGCCGCCGGCTTCATACACGCCGCGCTTGACGTGCTCGGCCAGCTTGCGGAAGTGCGCGTTGCACGGAGTCAGTTCCGACCAGGTGTTGCAGATGCCGATCACGGGGCGGCCATCGAAGGCGTGATCGGGGATGCCCTGGTTCTTCATCCAGCTGCGGTACATGAAGCCGTTCTTGTCGGCGGTGCCGAACCACGCGGTCGAGCGCAGCGGCTTGCGTTGCTTGTCGTTGGAATCCGACATGTTGTTCCTGGTGCGGGGCCGCCATCGCTGGCGGCGGGAATGGCAGGGACGACGGATCCAGCGGCGGGGCGGATGCGGGCGGCACCACGCTGTCTCCGGTCGTTATGTTCTGTGGGACGCAGTGTATGCAGCTTGCCGATATGCTACTAATGAAGAGTTCGGCCTTTGCCATATCGATTCCGGCATCAGTATTAACCCTAGCCATGCCAGCTGCCCCCGCTTTCTCCGCGACCTCCCCGGCCTCCGAGGCCGTGCCCATGTGGCACAACCACACCCGCCTCAAGACCCGCCAGCTCTTGCTGCTGCTCGCCGTGGCCGACGAAGGCAGCATCCACCGCGCGGCCGAGCGGCTGGCGATGACGCAGCCGGCCGCGTCCAAGCTTCTGCGCGAGATGGAGGAACTGCTGTCGGTGCCGCTGTTCGAGCGCCTGCCGCGCGGCATGGCGCCGACCGC
>JABFVP010000346.1 GCA_013362725.1 Cupriavidus sp. | reverse complement strand
GGTGCCGGTCAGCACGAAGATGCCGGTGCCGATGATGGCGCCGATGCCCATCAGCACCAGGTCGACCGGACCCAGCACTTTTTTCAGCGCGGCGACGTGTCTCTGCGCCAGCATGGCGTCGATGTCCTTGGTTCGGAACAAGCTCATATAGGGGTCTCCTGCATGGGGTTGTGCCGCGCCCTCGCACGGATTCGCGCCGAAGACGGCAACGAGGCATGCGCAGCGATGGCAGCCGGGCAGCGTGCCGACGGGTAGACGGCACGGCTCGCCGGCGCGCAGGTCGCGCGCCGGTCCCGGTAATTTTTTAGATTGCCCCGAGCGCTCAGGCGGCGGGGTCGGTCACGCCGGTCTCAATCGACGTGGTGCACCCATCCGAACGGGTCGGCGATGCTGCCGCGCTGGATGCCGGTCAGCAAGGCACGGAGCCGTTGCGTGACTTCGCCTTCGCCGCCGTTGCCGATGGTGAATTCGCCGCCGGCGTGGCGCACCTGCCCGATGGCGGTGACGACCGCGGCGGTGCCGCAGGCGAAGGTTTCCCTGACCCGGCCACTGGCTGCATCGGCGCGCCACGACGCGAAGTCGTAGGGCGTTTCGTCGACCGGAATGCCTTCGTGCCGGGCCAGTTCGATGATCGAAGCGCGGGTAATGCCCGGCAGGATGGTCCCTTTCAGCGGCGGGGTGCGCAGCGAGCCGTCATCCATCACGAAAAACACGTTCATGCCGCCGAGTTCCTCGATCCAGCGGTGCTCCGCCGCGTCCAGGAACACCACCTGGTCGCAGCCCTTGGCCGCGGCCTCGGTCTGCGCGATCAGGCTGGCCGCGTAATTGCCGCCGCACTTGGCGGCGCCGGTGCCGCCGGAAGCCGCACGGGTGTATTGATCCGACACCCAGACGGTCACCGCGGACTTGCCGGGCTTGAAATAGGGGCCGACCGGACACGCGATCACGCAAAATACGTATTCGGCCGAGGCGCGCACCCCGAGAAAACTCTCCGAGGCGAACATGAACGGGCGCAGGTACAGGCTGCCCTCGCTGCCGGGAATCCAGGCACGGTCAATATCGACGAGCGCTTCCACGGCTTGCAGGAAGGTGGCTTTGGGCAGTTCCGCCATCGACATGCGGGCGGCGGAGGCGCGAAAACGCCTGGCGTTCTCCTGCGGCCGGAACAGCGAGATCTTGCCGCCCTCGCCACGGTATGCCTTCATGCCTTCGAAGATCTCCTGCGCATAGTGCAGCACTGCGCAGGCGGGATCGATCTGGAACGGACGGCGTGCTTCCACCTTGGCGTCATGCCAGCCGCGACCGTCGGTCCAGCGGATCGTGACCATGTGGTCGGTGAACACGCGACCGAAGACGGGGTTCTCCAGCCTGGCAGCGATCTGCTCTGCGGGGGTGGGGCCGGGATGGGGTTCCAGAACGAACTGCAGTGGATTCTCGGTGGTCATGCTTCAGTGCTCGGGGATGTTGGGCCGTACGGCCTGGCCGCCGCGGTCGCGATGCCGGGGCGGGTGCGCTGCAAGGGAGTATCGGGCAAAGGCGCGGCTTCGGGCAACCGACCGCCGGCCAGGTGCGGGCTGGCGCGTGGGGTGGCATTCACGATGTCTGTCTCCGGATGCTTCTATTTGTTCGGAGCAGTGTATGAAGCGGTCGCCACGCAGTAAATTGAAGAATTCCGACATCTGGTATCTGCAAAACGCATAGCGGCCGATGGATTCCTGAGGCGCTGCGCCGAGGTCTCAGGTCAGCGCTCGTGACGGCGGCCCCCTCGGTGGCGAGATACGTGCCGTGCCTGACGTGATGCCATATCATGCTGAGGCATCCGCCCCCGGATGCTTGCGGCAACGCATCTCCACCATCCCATCCAGCAGCCTCCGCCACGCCAGCATGTCTCGTCACGATCCCTCTCTGCGCCGGAACAACGGCCTGCCCCAGCCACCGGGCCGGCCAGGAAGCGGGCGTGGCGCCTGCGGCAAGGCCGGCCGCGCGCTGATGGTGCTTATGCTTGCCGGTGTCGCTGCCTGCGGCTCGATTTCTCACAATGTCCCCCGCAATTTGCCCCAGGTGACGGCCGACAGCGCAACCGTGTCCTTGCGTGAACCGGTCGACGTCGCCGGGCCGACTACCATCGCCATGGCATTCTCGGGCGGCGGCACGCGCGCCGCGGCGTTCGCCTTCGGCGCGCTGCTGGGACTGGACGCCATGAGAGCTCCCGGCGGCGCTTCCTTGCTCGACGACGTGGCCTTCATCAGCAGCGTGTCCGGAGGCTCGCTCACCGCCGCCTACTACGGCCTGCACGGCAAGGACAGCCTGGCGACGTTCCGGTCGGTGCTTCTGAAAGACGGCGAGGCGCGGCTGCGCTTCAGTCTCCTCAACCCCTTCAATATTGCGCGGCTCTTTGGCGGGGGACTCAATAATCGGGAAGACCTCCGGACCTGGCTGGACGAAGACGTGTTCAAGGGGGCAACCTACGCCGACATGTTCCGCCGCGGCAAGCCGCTGGTGTGGATCAACGCCACCAACGTCTATTATCGGGTCGCGTTTCCGTTCAGCCAGCTCGCCTTCGATGCGCTTTGCAGCGATCTCGCCAGCTTTCCCGTCTCCGAGGCGGTCGCGGCTTCGATGGCGGTGCCGCTGTTCTTCGCCCCCATCGTGCTGGAGAAGCATCCCGAGGCTTGCCGCGCGCCGCTACCGAATCTGGATCACGCCGAGGCGCCGGGGCAATCGCTGCTGATCGGCGCGTTGGCGCTTGCCGTTCGCGGCCACCGGGATCTGTCCAAGGGCAGGTACATCAAGCTGGTCGATGGCGGCGTCACCGACAACTACGGCCTGGCCACCATCTTTCAGTCGCGCCTGCTGCTGGGCACGGCCTACGGGCCCATGAGCGAGAACGACGCGATCAAGGTGCGCCGGCTGCTGTTCATCGTGGTCGATGCCGGCCAGGGCCCGCGCGGCGACTGGAACCAGCGCGAGGTTGGCCCGTCGGGCATCGAAGTGGCAAACGCGTCCATCGACGCGGCCATGGCCACCAACGTGCGCATGAGCTACGACGCCTTCGTGCCCATGATGCGCCAGTGGCGCAACGACCTGGTCGCCTATCGCTGCGCCATGCCGTTTGCACGGCAGCAGGCAATCGCCGCAAGCCGTCCAGGCTGGCGCTGCGACGACGTCGAGTTCTTCGTCACGCGGATCGCCTTCGACACGCTCGACAAGGCGCGTGCCGCAAGCCTGAACGAGCTTCCCACCCGGCTCCGGCTGCCCGAGCAGGATGTCGACCGCCTGATCGAAGCTGGCCGGGACGCCATCCTGGGCAACCCGGTGATCCGCGAGTTCGAGCGCGAAGCCAACGCGGCCCGGTAGTTGCGCGGCACGCGGCGTGGGCTCGGTATCCGCAACGCTACTTCCCCAGCCATGTCGCACGGCTCGCATCGAACTCTCCGCCGGCCCGGGCCAGGTGCAGCCACTGGTCGACGTACCGCTTGAACACCTCGTCGCCATTGGGCAGCAGATAGCCCATTTCAGCGTACTGCAGCGGCTTGTCGGGATTGACCGCGCACAGCTCGGGATGGGCCTTGCTCTGGACGATGGCTTCGGCAGCCTCGGTAACGAAGACGTCGGCGTTGCCGCGGATCACCTCGTCGAAGATCTTCAGGTTGTCCTTGTGCATGGTCAGCCTGGCCTGGGACAGGTGGGTGCGGGCGAAGCGCTCGTTGCTGCCGCCGGGATTGGCGATCACGCGCACGCCGGGGCGGTTGATGGCCTCCACGGTCTGGAAGCGCTGCACGTTCTCGCAGCGCGTGAGCGGTGTCTTGCCATTGACCATGTAGGGCGCGCTGAAATAGGCCTGCTTCTGGCGTTCCAGCGACACCGAGATGCCGCCGGCGCCGATATCGCATTTGCCGCCGACGAAGTCGGGCATCAGCGTGGCCCAGCTGGTCTTGACGAATTGCGGTGTGGCGCCGAGCGAGCTGGCCAGCGAGGTCATCAGGTCCACGTCGAGCCCTTCGTACTGGCCTTCCGACTTCATGAAGCTGAAGGGCTTGTAGTCGCCCGGCGTGCACACGCGCAGCACGCCCGATTGCGCGACGCGGGTCATGGTGGGCGACAGCCCGGCGGCCGGCATGGCCGGCTGCGAGAACGCCGGGGCGGCGCAAAGCAGGGCAACAGCACTGACGATCGTCCTTGTCATCGGCATCTTCGTTTTTCTCTGTGTTGGGTTCGGGGATCTGTCCGGGACCGGCATGCGGAAATATATCGTATGCGCCGGCCCCGGCGCTGGTCCCGCGCCGAAATGCAATGAGCCGGCCGCGGCCTTATTCCCGGCTCGGTACGTAGGTCGACGACTGACCGAAAATCCAGCTCAGTGCCAGTCCGGCGGCCAGGGCGTCTTTCTGGCGCACCAGCGGGCTGTTCTCGAAGCTGGCGCCGTCGAGCCGGTCGTAGCGGACAAAGGCGCCGAACCAGACATGGCGAAAGCGCTTGGACAGCGAAGCCAGCGCCATGCTGCCGGAATAGCCGCCTCGCGCGGCGTAGGCCGGACGCGCCGCGGTGGCGAACTGCGCTTCGACGGAATAGAAGTACTGGTTGTAGCGCGCGGTGGAGAACAGCGGCCCAGCCATCAGGCCCAGGTTCCAGCCGGGCAGGCCGCCGACGTTGGCAACGTCGAGGTTCAGGTTGGGCGAAAAGATCCAGCCGATCGCCTTGGGCGACGATTCCACGGTCACGGCCAGCCGTACGGGCAGCCGCAGGTCGAGCCTGGTACGGTCCTCGGCGGAATGCCAGAGCGTGACCGCCAGCGAAGGACCGATTTCCACGGCGGTCTTGAGATCCGGCATGCCGCGGCGGGTTTCATCGTGGCTGCTGTTGACGGGGAGCGAGATGCCGAGGCTGACATTGGCCTCGAGCCGATCACTGTCGAACAGCTTGCCGCGCACGCCGTTGCGGTCCGCGCGCAGATGCTCGCCGCGGTAGACAAAGTAGGGGACCGGAAACAGCAGGTTGGCGCGCGAGTCCGAACCGCGGTAGTGCGGCAGGGTGATGCCGCCGAGCCCAAGCCCGGCTTCCCACAACGGCCGTTCGATGGCATCGAAATCCTGCGCCCCGCAGGTCGCGGCGAAGGCCGCGGCAATGACCGGCAGCGCGCGGTAGCGCTTGCGCAACCCCGCTTCTGGCAAGGCATGCCGTGGCCGGCTGGCGCAATGCCCGGTTCGCATGGCGTGGCTCCGGAGAACGTTGGTGGAACGGCGGGGAAAGACCGGTCAGAACGAAAACCAGGACAAGTATAACCATGAGAATGGTTGACCGCGCGGCGCAATCAGGAGCCGGTGCTGCCGCGATCCGGTCATCAACGAATCCAGCGCTCGACCTGCGCCTGCAGGCGCGGCCCGACCAGCAGGATGGCGGGGAGGACGATCACATAGCCGACCCCCCACGAGCGCAGCCAGCCCAGCGCAAAGTCTTCGGTGAATCCCATATTGAGAGCGAGCAGGGCGAACGAGATGATCCCCGTGGTGATCACGCCCATCGCCAGCGCGAAGGCGATTTTCCGTTTCAGTTCTAAGTTCATGGCAAATCTCATGTCATAAAGACTTGGGGCTACGCGGACGATTACCGCGCAATGCCGTACCGCGCGGCCGGCCGCGCACGCGAAAGATTGGGGCCGAGCGCGGCGCGTGCCGCCTCGAAGGCCTGCCAGTCCGCGGCGTCCGGCAACGACGGCAGGGTGATCACCTCGCCCTGGTCCAGTCCTGCCAGTGCCGCATCGACCAGGTCGTCGCCGTCCATCACCAGCGCTTCTGGCAGGTTTTCGACAGGGTGCCCGGCAATGTCCCAGAACGCCGTGCGGGTCGCCCCCGGCAGCACCGCCTGGACGCGCACGCCGTGGCCGGCAAGTTCATGCTGCAGCGACTGGGTAAAGGCCAGCACAAAGGCCTTGGAGCCGCCGTATACGCCGTTCAGCACCTCGGGCGCGATCGCGACGATCGAGGCAATATTGATGATCGTGCCCTGGCCCCGCGCCACGAAGGCCGGCGCGGCGGCGTAGGTGAGGCGGGTCAGCGCCGTGACGTTGAGTTCGATCATCGCCTGCATGGTGTCGGCATCCGATGCCAGCAACGGCGACGCGCCACCAAAGCCCGCGTTGTTGACCAGCGTGGTGATGCTTGCGTCCGTCCTCAGGATGTCCTCGACATGGCGTACTTCGGCCGCCTGCCCCAGGTCGGCCATGACGATCTCGACGGAACGGCCGGTCTGGTCGGTGATGCGCCGCGCCAGTGCCTCGAGCCGGCTGCGGTTGCGTGCCACCAGGATCAGGTCATGGCCGCGGCGCGCGAGCCGATCCGCATAAATGGCCCCGATGCCCGAAGAAGCCCCGGTGATCAGGGCGGTGCCAGCGTAAGTGTGAGTTGTCACGTTGAAGCTCCATAACAGTGGGAAGGCAGTGAGAGGGTCCGTGGCAGCCGGCCGTTCGTGTCGCCGCTGCGTGCATCGAAGATTAGGTGCACAATGGCGATGGCAACAATGTCGTAGATCCCACCTTTTATGCCATGGCGGAAACTTGCCCTCCACCGCCATCGGGAGTTCACCATGCACCATGTGGCCATTGCCCTCTATCCCGGCTTCCAGGCGCTGAACCTTGCGGTGTCGACGGTGCTCGAGTTCGCCAACCGAGCGCTTGGCGAGCCGCTGTATCGGGTTCACCTGCTGTCCGAGCATGGCGGCCCCGTCGCGAGTTCCGCGGGCTTTGCCGTCAGCACCGCGCCCTTTGGCCGGCGTCGCTTCGATACCGTGCTGGGGGTGGGAGACAATGACGTCCTGCCTGCGCCGCCGGCGCTGGTGAAGTTTCTGCGGCGCGCGGCGCGCACTTCGCGGCGCATCGGCG
>JABFVP010000133.1 GCA_013362725.1 Cupriavidus sp. | reverse complement strand
CCAGCGGCAGCGCTACCGAGAAGGTCATGCCGGCCTGCCCCTGCCACGGCCGGCCCTGGCGTCCGCGTCCGGCGGTCTGGCGATAGGCCAGGCGCAGCGTGCCGGCGTCGGACCACGGCGACTGGCGGCAGCGCGCGGTCAGGTCGGCATTGGTCGAGCCGGTTTCCTCGACCAGTTCCAGGGTCCAGTCGCGCAGCGCGGGCGACAGCATGGCGCGCAGCGCGCCGGCATCGATGCGCCAGGACATGGCGACGGAAGGATCGGGCGGATTCGGAGGAACGGCGGACATGCGCGGCAATGGATGGGAATGGGCGGGGTCGCGGTCGGCACAGGCGGGATTCCGGCCTGCAAACGGCGTCCGCGGCAGATGCCGCATTGTAGCCGCGCCGCGCGCCAGGGCATGCCGCCGGCCACGGCGCGGTCGCGCCAGCCGGGCGCGTGGCTTAGAATCGAGACTCGGCCATCACATCGCTTGCCCTTGGAACGCCAGACGACGCCAGACTTCCAGATCACGCGCGGGGACGGAACCGTCAGCGTACAGCTGCGTGGCGACTGGACCGCGCTCGCGCTGGCCGGCTGTCGCCAGGCCCGGCAACTGCGCGCGCAGCTGCACGAGCTGGCGCAGGACCCTGATAACTCGCAATGGTCGCTGGCCGGCGTCGAGCGCCTCGACCATATCGGCGGGCAGCTGCTGTGGCAGGCCTGGAACGGCGCGCTGCCGCAACGGCTCGAGGCCAGCGAGGGCCAGCGCCGGGTGTTCGAGCGCATTGCCGCGGCGCAGGACGAGGGCTGGAAGAAGCACATGGTGGACCGCTTCAACCCGGTCACGCTGTTCGGCGCCAACGTGCTGTCGTTCGGCGCGCAGCTGGGCAGCGGCGTCACCATGCTGGGCCAGCTGGCGTTCGACCTGCTGCGCTTCGCGCGCATGCCGCAGCGCGGCCCGTGGCGCGAGATCTCGGCCAACATCTACAACGTCGGCTACAAGGCGCTGGGGATCACGGCGCTGGTCGGCTTCCTGATCGGCATCGTGCTGTCGTACCTGTCGGCCAACCAGCTGCGCACCTTCGGCGCCAGCATCTTCATCGTCAATATCCTGGGCATGGCGGTGATCCGCGAACTGGGGCCGGTGCTTGCCGCGATCCTGATCGCGGGGCGCTCGGGCTCGGCCATCACCGCGCAGATCGGCGTGATGCGCGTGACCGAGGAGCTGGACGCGATGCGCGTGATGGGCATCTCGCACGGCTTCCGGCTGATCATGCCGCGCGTGATCGCGCTGGCCATCGCCATGCCGCTGCTGGTGGCGTGGACCGACGTGATGGCGCTGGCCGGCGGCATGCTGGCCGCGCGCATGCAGCTGGGCATCAGCGCCACCTTTTTCCTGCGCGAGCTGCCCGACGCGGTGCCGGTGGCCAACCTGTGGCTGGGGCTGGGCAAGGGCGTGGTGTTCGGCATCCTGATCGCGCTGACGGCCTGCCACTTCGGGCTGCGCATCAAGCCCAACACCCAGAGCCTGGGCGAAGGCACCACCGCCTCGGTGGTGACCGCGATCACCATCGTGATCCTGGCCGACGCGGTCTTCGCCATCCTGTTCAAGGACGTAGGCCTGTGAACGCGGCACCAGCGAACTCGACCCCGCCACGCGAGCCGGAGCGCACTCCGGTGATCGAGGTGCGCGACCTGGTCAAGCGCTTCGGCAAGGCGGTGGTGCACGACCATGTGGACCTCGACGTCTACCGCGGCGAGGTGCTGTCGATCGTCGGCGGCTCGGGCAGCGGCAAGACCGTGCTGCTGCGCCAGATCGTCGGGCTGGAGCGTCCCACCTCGGGCACCATCAAGGTCTTCGGCGAGGATCCGGCGCGGCTGCGGCCGGCCCAGCTGCAGGCGCTGCGCAGCCGCTGGGGCCTGCAGTTCCAGCGCGGCGCGCTGTTCTCGGCGCTGTCGGTGATCGACAATATCGCGCTGCCGCTGCGCGAGCTGCGCGCGCTGCCCGACAACCTGATCTGCCAGGCGGCGCTGCTCAAGCTGCAGCTGGTGGGGCTGTCGTCGCGCGATGCCGACAAGATGCCGGCGGACCTGTCCGGCGGCATGATCAAGCGCGTGGCGCTGGCGCGCGCGCTGTCGCTGGAACCCGAGCTGCTGTTCCTGGACGAACCCACTGCGGGCCTGGACCCGATGGCGTCCGACGACTACGTCGCGCTGATCCGCGAGCTGCGCCGCGAGCTGGGCCTGACCGTGGTGATGATCACGCACGACCTCGACACGCTGGTGGCGCTGTCCAACCGCGTCGCGGTGCTGGCCGACCACAAGGTGATCGCGGCCGCGCCGATTGCGCAAGTGGTGGAGGTGGACCATCCCTTCATCCGCGAGTATTTCCTGGGCGAGCGCGCCCAGCGCGCCCTGCAGGCGCTGCCCCGGCCCGGGCCGCCCGCGGCGCCGCCCCCTGGAGAAGCATGATGGAAAACAAGTCCCACGCCTTCCTCGCCGGCGTGTTCACCATCGGCCTGGCCGTGCTGGTGCTGTTCGCGATCTTCTGGTTCAGCAGCGACCACGCGGTGCGCGTGCCGTACGACCTGATCACCCGCTCGACCGTCAACGGCCTCGGGCCGCAGGCCGACGTCAAGTACCGCGGGCTGGCGGTGGGCAAGGTCGAGTCGATCAAGTTCGATCCGCAGGTGCCGGGCCAGATCATCGTGCGCGTCAACGTCAACCGCGAAACGCCGATCACGCGCACCACCTACGCCACGCTGGGCTTCCAGGGCGTGACCGGGATCGCCTACGTGCAGCTCGACGACTCCGCCGCGCACGACGGCACCGCCGCCTCGCCGCCGCTGCCGACCTCGCCGCGGGCGGTCGCGCGCATCGCCATGCGGCCCGGCTTTTTCGAGGAACTGGAAAAGCGCGGCGATTCGCTGCTGACCCAGGCCGAGACCCTGATGGGCTCGATCAACGACATGTTCCAGGGCGCCAACCGCGACGAGCTGATGGCGGCGATCCGCTCGGTGCGCAAGACCGCCGAAGACTATTCGCGCCTGTCCGATTCGCTCGCGCCGGCGGCGCAGCGCCTGCCGAAGGTGGCCGAGAACCTGAACGCGACGCTGGCATCGACGCGGCGCCTGACGCAGGAGCTGGCCAACCCCGACGGCACCGTGATGCGCACCGTCGACAGCGTCGGGCGCGACCTGCAGGGCGCGGCCGCGTCGGTGCAGTCGGCTGCTGGCACCTTCAGCGAAGAGACCCTGCCGCAACTCAATGGCCTGGCGCGCGACGCGCGCCAGACCGCGCGCAGCTTCGAGCGTGCCGCCGGCCAGTTCAACGAGAGCCCGAGCAGCGTGCTGTTCGGCGCGCCCACGCCCACGCCAGGGCCGGGCGAGCCGGGCTTCAGTGCGGCGCCGTAGCGCGGCCGGCATGCGCCACCGCCCTCTCCCAATCGATCACGTCCAACGTCAACCGCGAGAATCCGCCGTGAATCCTGCGACCGAGATGCCACGCCTGCTGCGCTCCGCAACCGCCCGCCTGCGCGCGGCCCTGCTGCTGTTCTGCGCCGGCCTGGCGCTGTCGGGCTGCGCGCTGACGCGCGGCGAACCGACCATCACCTATGACCTGGGCCCGGCCGTCGCCAGCAGCGCGGCCTCCGGCACCGGGAACCCTGCGCCCGCAGCGCTGCCCAAACTGCGCGTGTCGCAGACCGACGGGCCCAACTGGCTGGAAGGCAATGCCCTGTTCTACCGGCTCCAGTACGCCCAGGCGCAGCGCCTGCAGGCCTACGCCACGCAGCGCTGGGTGATGTCCCCCACGCGCCTGTTCGACGAGCGCCTGCGCGAAGCCGTGGCCGCGCGCGGCACGCTGGGCTGGTCCGGCGACAGCAGCGCGCCGGCGCTGAAGGTCGACCTGCTCGAGTTCGACCAGGTGTTCGACAGCGCCACCACCAGCGAGGGCGTGGTGCGGTTGCGCGCCACGGTGTACCGGCAAGGCATGCTTGGCCAGCAGACCTTCGCGGCGCGCCGGCCCGCGCCCAGCGCGGACGGCGCCGGCGGCGTCAAGGCGCTGGCCGAAGCCAGCGATGCCGTGATTGCCGCGCTGCTCGACTGGGTCGGCACGCTGCAGCTAAAGTAAAGCCACAGGAGATTCGCCATGGAGCCGGCTCGCCCGCCGCTCTCCGCGCCGCCGCCGGCGGCAATGCCAACACCACCGGCCGCCGCGCCGCAGCACTCGCCGCTGGCGCGCGTGGGGCTGCTCTGCTTCACGCTGCTGGTGATCTATGCCAGCCTGTACCCGTTCTCCGGCTGGATCGACAACGGCATCTCGCCCTTTGCCTTTGTCAGCGCGCCCAAGCCGCGCTACATCACCGACTTCGACCTGCTCACCAACGTGCTGGGGTATTTCCCGTTCGGCGCGCTGGTGGTGCTGTCGCTGCATCCGCGCGTGTCGGGCGGGCGCGCCACGCTGGTGGCGCTGGTCGCCGGCGCCCTGCTGTCGGCGTGCATGGAAGCCTTCCAGACCTGGCTGCCCAGCCGGATCTCGTCCAACATCGACCTGATCACCAATGCGCTGGGGGCACTGCTGGGCGGCGCCGTGGTGGCGCCGTTCACGCGCGCGCTGATCGACGACGGCCGCCTGACGCGGCTGCGCCATGCGTGGTTCGAGCCGCACGCCAGCTTTGCCATCATCCTGCTGCTGCTGTGGCCGTTCGCGCAGGTGTTTCCGCAGGAGCACCTGTTCGGCATGGGCGGCATCGTGCGCGAATGGCTGACCGACCCGGAATCCTGGCCAATGCAGGTGCTGCAGATGGTGTTCCCGCAGCTGGAGGCGTGGCAGGACCATATCGGCCTGCCGCCCGAGGACATGCAGAGCCAGCAGTTGCTGGAATCGCTGGTGACCGCCAGCAGCTGGGTCGGCACCGGCCTGTTCGCCTCGATCGCGATGCGCCGCAGCGCGCCGATGCTGCGCATCCTGGCCGGACTGCTGGCCGCGGCGCTGCTGCTCAAGGCGACCGCGGCCGAGCTGCAGTTCCCGACCGAAAGCGCCTTCGTCTGGCTGTCCGAAGGCGGGCGCTTCGCGCTGCTGACCAGCTCGCTGGTGCTGGCGCTGCTGCTGTACCTGCCGCGCTGGCTGCGCGCGGTGCTGGCGATGGCGGCGATGATCGTGCTGGTGGCGCTGACCAACGTGCTGCCGTCCAACCCTTATGCGTGGATCTCAGAGCAGGGCTGGCGCATGGGCCGCTTCATCCACTTCAACAGCCTGGCGCAGTGGCTCGGCTGGCTATGGCCGTTCCTGGCGTTCTGCTATGTGATCTGGCGCTTCGAGCAGGTCAGCCTGCGCCGCCATGCGATGAAGAAAGCCGCGGCGCGTCGTGAAGCGGCCGCGGCCAACCTGCAGGAGTAAGCCGGCGCGGACGCGCGCACCGGTGCTCAGTGCAACTGTCCGCCCTGTTCGCGCACGTCGGCGCGGGTCGACAGCGCCGTCGCCACCGCGATGCGCAGGCCTTTCACCAGCGTCTCGTGCGCCAGGCTCGGCTGGCCCGGATGGCGTGCGGTCTGCTCGGGCAGATACGGAATGTGGATAAAGCCGCCGCGCGCCGCGCCGCCGGGCTGCCGCGCCAGCCGGTGCATCAGCCCGTAGAACACATGGTTGCAGACGAAGGTGCCGGCAGTCTGCGACACCGACGCGGGCACTCCCGCCGCGCGCATGTCGCGCACCATCGCCTTGATCGGCAGCGTGGCAAAGTAGGCCGCCGGGCCGTCGGCGACGATGGCGGTGTCGATCGGCTGGGCGCCGGCGTTGTCGGCAATGCGCGCATCGTCGACATTGATCGCCACGCGCTCGACCGACATCTCGGCGCGCCCGCCGGCCTGGCCGACGGCAATTACCAGGGTCGGCCGCAGCGCGTCGAGCAGTTCGCCGATCGCATCGATGGCCGCGCCGAACACGCACGGCAGCTGGCGCGCGACGATCACCGCATCGCCGACGCGTTCGCCATCGAGCGCGCGCACGGCTTCCCAGGACGGGTTGATCGGTTCATCCTCGAACGGCTCGAAGCCGGTCAGCAGCACGGTCGGCATGGCGGGGCTCCTGCGCTTACATCAGCCAGTACAGCAGCACGATATTGGCCGCCAGGATCGCCAGCGCGGTCGGCACCTGCGCGCGGATCACGGCGTTCTTGTCGTCGAGTTCCAGCAGCGCCGCCGGCACGATATTGAAATTCGCTGCCATCGGCGTCATCAGCGTACCGCAATAGCCCGAGAACATGCCGATCGCCGCCATCACCGCCGGATTGCCGCCGAACATGCCGACCAGGATGGGCACGCCGACGCCGCCGGTCATCACCGGGAAGGCGGCGAAGCCATTGCCCATGATCACCGTGAACAGCGCCATGCCGACGCAATAGACCGCCACCGCCACCAGCTTGTAGTCCAGGTTGATGTAAGCGGTGGTCAGGTGCGCGACGGCCTTGCCCACGCCCGCGTCGGCAAACACCAGCCCCAGCATCGCCAGCATCTGCGGCAGCACCAGCGCCCAGCCGAGCGACTCGGTCAGCCGGCGCGATTCGCGCAGGCCCTGCGCCACGGTGTCGCGCGTAAGCCAGCACACCACCGCCAGCGAGATCAGGCAGCCGATCCCGAGCGAGACGAAGGTCACGTTCTTGGGATCGAGCAGCGGCACGCCGGCGATCCTGACATCCTTGAACAGCATGGTGCCGATCACGGTCACCAGCGGGATCAGCAGCGCCGGAATGAACAGCTTGTTGCCGAGGCGGCTGGCGCTGGCGCGGCGCTCGTCCTCGGGCAGGCTTTCATGCTTGCCGTGGCCGACGCCGCCGAAACCGGCGATCAGCGCCATCACCACCGCGCCGATGCCGACCGCGGCCGGCGGCAGCCGGTCGCCGACCAGGAACACGATCGCGTACAGCAGCCAGAACAGGCCGGTGCTGAGGCGGCGCGGATGCGCGCGGTCGGCGAAGGTCATCAGCGCAGTGATGGCCAGCACCAGGCCGGCGAGCCAGTACAGGTATTCGATGGAAATGATCATGGCGCGCTCCTTATTCGGCGCTCTGCGCGGGCACGGCGGCGCGGGCAGCGTTGCCGCCCAGCTCGCGCTCGAGCCAGCCGTCCAGGCGCTTGAGCCGCACGGCGTGGATCAGGAAGGCGCAGATCGCGGTCGGGATGCCCCACACGGCGATATGCAGCGGCTCCACGTCGATGTTCGACGACAGCAGGAAGGTATGCATCAGCGCAATCGCGCCGAACGCGACGAAGATGTCCTCGCCGAAGAACAGGCCGACGTTGTCGGTAGCGGCGCAGAAGGCCAGCACACGCTGGCGCACCGGCTCGGGCAGGTGGCCGAAGCGGTTCTCGGCCGCGCCCTCGGCCATCGGTGCCAGCAGCGGGCGCACCATCTGCGGATGCCCGCCAAGGCTGGTCAGGCCGATCGCCGCGGTCAGCTCGCGCACGCCCAGGTAGACGATCAGCAAGCGCCCGACCGTGGCCGAGGCGATGCGCGCGATCCACGCCTGCGCATGCTCGCGCAGCCCGTGGCGCTCCAGCAGGCCGATCACCGCCAGCGGCAGCAGGATGATCAGCGGCAGGTTGCGCGCCTTGACGAAGGCGGTGCCGATCGCGGAGAAGATCTGCATCAGCGGCATCGGCGCGGCCAGCCCCGTGGCCAGCGCGGCGAGCACCACCACCAGCATGGGATTGAAGCGCAGCACGAAGCCGACGATGATGACGCCGACCCCGACAAGGGGCCAAAGGTTGACTGCCTGTTCCATGGAAACACCTAACGAAGATAACGAAGGCGCGCGGACAGCAGCCGTCGTGACGCGTGACGGGGCAGGCCGCGTGGGGACAATGCCGGCGTGAAAGCGCTGCAATGCGCTCAGTCGCCGGCGCGGATCGCGATGCCTTGCGCGCCCAGCCGTTCCCGGATGCGGCGCGCGAAGGCCAGCGCGTGGGCGCCGTCGCCGTGCAGACACACGGTTTCGGCCTGAATCGGTACCCAGCTGCCGTCGATGGCGCGCACGCGCTGCTCGCGCACCATGGTCAGGGTCTGGTTCAAGGCAACTTCCTCGTCCTCGTGCAACGCGCCGGGGGTGCCGCGTTTGACCAGCGTGCCATCGGGGTTGTAGCCACGGTCGGCAAAGACCTCCTGCCGGACGCGCAGGCCGGCCTCCTTGGCCACGTCGATCATCTGGCTGCCAGCCAGGCCGAAGAACACCAGGTCGGCGTCGAAGTCGCGCACCGCGCGCACGATCGCACGCGCCAGCGCCGGGTCGCGCACGGCCTGGTTGTACAGCGCGCCGTGCGGCTTGACGTGGTGCAGCACCCCGCCCTGCGCGCGCACGATCGCGGCGAGCGCGCCGATCTGGTACAGCACGTCGGCGTAGACATGTTCCGGGTCGCGCTGCATCTCGGTGCGGCCGAAGTTGTCGCGGTCCGGGTAGCTCGGGTGCGCGCCGATCGCCACGCCCTGCGCCAGCGCCCACTTCACCGTATCCACCATGGTGGCGGCGTCGCCCGCGTGCCAGCCGCAGGCGATATTGGCCGAGCTGATCAGCGCCAGCAGCGCCTCGTCATTGCCACAGCCTTCGCCAAGATCCGCGTTCAAATCGATCTGCATTGCCATTCTCCTGTGCGGCGCCCGGGCGCCTTCCCTTATGCTGCCGCCCGCGTGCGGGTACGCCGGCGCGCGGCAATGGGCATGCCATCGCCCTGCCACTGCAGCGCCTGCTCGATCTGCCGCAGGTAGCGTGCCAGCTCATGCTGCGCCGCCTGCGCCTGCGCCAGCGTGACCTGCACGAAGCGCACCGGCGCGCCCAGCGGCACCTGCGCCAGCCGCCACAAATCCGCTTCGATCACCACGCCGATCTTGGGATAGCCGCCGGTGGTCTGCGCATCGGCCATCAGCGCAATCGGCTGGCCCGCCGGCGGCACCTGCATCACGCCCGGCATCACGCCGTGCGAGAGCAGGTCGGCGCTGCGCTCGGGGCGCCGCGCCAGCGCCGGGCCGGCGAGGCGCAGGCCCATGCGGTTGCTGTTGGGCGTGACGGTCCAGTCGGCCTGCCACAGCGCGGCCTGCGCGGCCGCGTCGAAATCCTCGTATTCCGGCCCCGGCAGCATGCGGATCGCCGTGGCCTTGCCTTCGACCGCGGCGGGCAGCGCCCACGCCGGCGCTTGCACGCCGATCCAGTCGGTCTCGGCGTCCAGCCCCGGCCGTCCCGCGGGCAGGCGGTCACCCTCCTGCAGCGCGCGGCCGCCCAGCCCGCCGAAACCCGACTTCAGGTCGGTGCTGCGCGAACCCATCACCGGCTCGACCGCAATGCCGCCCGCCACGCACAGGTACACGCGCGTGCCGCCACGCGTCGACGGCAGCGTCAGGGTCTCGCCCTTGTGCGCGTCGAACGCATGCCACGACCACACCGGCATGCCGTCCAGGTTGGCGCCGCATTCGGCGCCGGCCAGCGCCACGCGCATATCGGCATGGAAGCGCACCGCGGCACGCCCCAGCGTGAATTCAATGGCGGCGCAGCCGGGCGCATTGCCAAGCAGGCGGTTGCCGACTTCCACCGCCAGCATGTCCATGGCACCGCAGCGGCCCACGCCAAAGCGGCGGAAGCCGGTACGGCCCAGGTCCTGCACCGAGGCGAGCGCGCCCGGACGAAGGATCTCGATCACGCGATGATTTCCTCGGCAACGAAGCGCACGGTATCGCCGGGCGCGAACAGGGACGGCGGATCGCGGTCCGCCACGAAGAGTTCGGCGTCGGTGCGCCCTATCAGCTGCCAGCCGCCCGGCAGCACCGCCGGATAGATGCCGGTCTGCTCGCCGCCGATGCCGACCGACCCGGCCGGCACCGCCACCCGCGGCTCGCGCCGGCGCGGCGTCGCCAGTTCCGGCGCCAGCCCGCCCATGTAGGCGAAGCCCGGCTGGAAGCCGAGGAAATAGACCACGTACTCGCCCGCCGCATGGCGGCGCACCACTTCCTGCGGCGTCAGGCCGGTATGGGCGGCGACGTCGCCCAGGTCCGGCCCATGCTCGCCGCCGTAGCGCACCGGGATCTCGACCAGCTTGCCGGTCGCATTGCTCGCCTCGCCCGAGGCCCACGCCAGCTTCAGGTTGCGCTCGAGCGCGTCGACGTCGGCACTGCCGTCGAAGATCACGGTGAGGTTGTTCATGCCCGGCACCACGTCGACCACGCCGCGCCAGTCCGCGGCACGCGCGGCCATGGCCCAGATGCGGCGCTGGACTGCCAGCGAGGCGGGCGGCGCGACGCTGTACAGCAGCGCCTGCTCGGCAAGGCGGTGGACGGTGCAGTTCATGGGAGTCCCGGTAGCGCACTTGCTACCCAGTGTAGGCAGACAAGCCGGAATGTGACGTATTTGTATTTCATCGATAATTTATCGATGAATTCATCATATCGAAATGGAACATGCAGGGACAGTCGGGGTTGACCCTAGGATGCGGACGGGCGCCCAAAACAAAAACGGCCGGGGAAATCCCCGGCCGTTTTCTTATTCCAACCCAACCCGCTCAGGCAAACCCCGCCTGATGCGCCTGCTGGTCGGCATGGTAGGAGCTGCGCACCATAGCGCCCACGGCGGCGTGGGTGAAGCCCATCTTGTAGGCCTCTTGCTCGAACATCTTGAAGGTGTCGGGATGCACGTAGCGCAGCACCGGCAGGTGGTGGTTCGACGGCGCCAGGTACTGGCCGATGGTCAGCATGTCGATGTCGTGCGCGCGCATGTCGCGCATGACTTCCAGGATTTCCTCGTCGGTCTCGCCCAGGCCGACCATCAGGCCGGACTTGGTCGGGACGTTGGGATTGCGGCGCTTGAACTCCTGCAGCAGCTTGAGCGAGTGCGCGTAGTCGGCGCCCGGGCGGGCCTGCTTGTACAGGCGCGGCACGGTTTCCATGTTGTGGTTCATCACGTCGGGCGGGCACGCCTGCAGGATGTCCAGCGCCTTGTCCAGGCGGCCGCGGAAGTCGGGCACCAGCACTTCGATGCGGGTGCCGGGCGACAGCTCGCGCGTCTGCGAGATGCAGTCGACATAGTGCTGGGCGCCGCCGTCGCGCAGGTCGTCGCGGTCGACGCTGGTGATCACCACGTAGTTCAGCTTGAGCTGGGCGATGGTGCGGGCCAGGTTGCCGGGCTCGTTCACGTCGAGCGGATCGGGGCGGCCGTGGCCGACGTCGCAGAACGGGCAGCGGCGCGTGCACTTGTCGCCCATGATCATGAAGGTGGCCGTGCCCTTGCCGAAGCATTCGCCGATATTCGGGCAGCTGGCTTCCTCGCACACCGTCACGAGGTTGTTGGCGCGCAGGATGTCCTTGATCTCATAGAAACGCGAATTGCCGGTGGCGGCCTTCACGCGGATCCAGTCCGGCTTCTTGAGCTTCTCGGCCGGCACGATCTTGATGGGGATGCGCGCGGTCTTGTCGGCCGACTTCTGCTTGCGGGTCGGGTCGTACTGCTCCGCGGGGGACTGCGGGGCTTCGCTGGAAGAGGCGTTCGGGGCGATCAGTGCGTCGCTCATACATTTCTCCGCACGCACTCGGCGTGCATTTCGCTTTTGACTAGGAGGCCAGGGCCGGGGCGGCAGCTTCTTCAGCCGCCAGCACGCGAGCCTCGTGCGCTGCCAGCACCTCGCACAATGCAGCCGCCAGGCGTTGTGCGATCTCGGGTTGTGTTGCCGCGGTCACGGGCATTGGGGCGCCACCGGCATCCGCCACCGGGCAGGTGGCACCCGCGCTGGCCATGTCGACCGTTTCCAGTCCGGCATAGCCGCAGGGATTGATGCGCAGGAACGGCGACAGGTCCATCTGCACGTTGAGGCTGACGCCGTGGTAGCTGCAGCCGTTGCGGATCTTGAGGCCGAGCGCGGCAATCTTGGCGCCCTGGTGCGGCCCGCCGGACAGGTAGATGCCGGGGGCGCCGGGCTTGCGTTCGGCTGCGAGATTATACGCCGCGAGCGTGTCCAGCACGGCCTGCTCGATGCCGTGCACCAGCTCGCGCACCATCAGCCGGCGCCGCCGCAGGTCGAGCAGCAGATAGGCCACCACCTGCCCCGGGCCGTGATAAGTGATCTGCCCGCCACGGTCGATCTGCACCACCGGAATCCGCTCGTCCGGGGCCAGCAGGTGCGCGGGGTCGCCCGCCTGGCCCAGCGTGTAGACCGGCGGATGCTCGACCAGCCAGACCTGGTCGGGCGTCTCGGGGGTGCGTGCGGCGGTGAAGGCGCGCATCGCGTCGAAACACGGCTGGTAATCCTCTCGGCCGCGTTCGATGATCTGAATCGGATGCATGGCCGAGAGTGTAACGAAAAGGGCCGGCTTGCGCCGGCCCCGAACCTGGCCCGATTCAGCGTGCGCGCGGCGTGCAACCGTCCGATGCGTCACGCGACCAGACCAGGCGCAGATGGCCCCGGTCCCGGTGCGACGCGGACGGTGCCCCGCCCGGCTCCGCGTCAGGAGGCTGTGACCCGGTCCTGGCTGGGCGTCCACTCCGTGCCTCGAACCAGCCGGCGCAGGCTGCGGTACACCAGGTGCGGCAGGTCGGCCAGCGCCAGCGCCGGGCGGCGCGCCTCGGCAATCAGCGCCAGGCGCACCGGATGCAAGGCGCGCGGGTCGATGCTGAGCACCACCTCGTCCCCGGCGCGCAGCAGCAGGCTGCCGCCACAACGCAGCCAGTAGTCCTCGGAATCGTTCTCGCGGGTCAGCCAGACATCGGTGCCGCGCGCCTCGGCAATATGGAGGCGCTGGGCGGCATGCACCGACAGCGTGGTGACTTCGCCAGGATTCAGGGTGAACTCGGTCGTTGTGAGCACGGTTTTCATGGTGGTTCTCCGTTCGGCCGACCTTGGCGGGGATACGCCAGACGCAGTACGGATGAGCGGCGGATCGCTGCAACTGGCCCGGCAAAGGGACCAGGCCAGTGAAATCCAGCGAATATCGTCGCAAACAGGGGGCAACTGCGGGGGCCGGTGATGGAATATTAGTGATTGCCCGGCCACTATCAAAACGATATATTTTCCTTGTTCTTGTTAGTCAATCTCACATAACCCCGATCGTCTGGAGGCGGCCATGGCCTGGAAGAGCGCCTGGGAGAAAGACCTGCCGCGCGGCTGGCACCGCGAATTGCCGCGCCTGCCGGCGCTGACCGCGCTGCGCGCGTTCGAAGCCGCGGCGCGGCACGAGAGCTTTTCGCGCGCGGCCACCGAGCTGTTCGTCACCCACGGCGCGGTCAGCCACCAGATCCGCGCGCTGGAAGACGAACTGGGCATGCCGCTGTTCGAGCGCCACGGCAAGCGCGTGGCGCTGACTCCGGCCGGCCGGCTCTATGCCGAGCGCGTGCGCGACGCGCTGCTGCAGATTGCCGATGCCACGCGCGCGCTGCAGGCCGGCAACCGCGACAAGCGCCTGACCATCAGCACCATGCCATCGTTCGCCGCGCGCTGGCTGACGCCGCGCATCGGCAGCTTTATCGAGCGCCACCCGGAACTCGATGTCGAGCTGCTGTCGTCGAACACGCTGGTCAACTTTGCACATGAAGAAGTCGATGTCGCGCTGCGCATGGGCAGCGGCGACTATCCCGGCCTGTATGTGGAGCGCCTGCTCGACGACGTCTTCTTTCCGGTGTGCAGCCCCGCCTTCAACGGCGGCCGGCTGCCGGAGCGGCCGCAGGACATGGCGGGCATGCCGCTGCTGCGCGGCGAGGGCGATCCGTGGAAGCCGTGGTTCGAGGCCGCCGGGCTCGACTGGCCAGAGCCGCGCAAGGGCCTGCTGCTGGAAGACTCGTCGCTGCTGCTGCAGGCCGCCTCGGAAGGCCAGGGCATCGCCCTGATCCGCTCTTCGCTGGCGTGCAACGACCTGCTGTCCGGGCGCGTGGTGCGGCTGTTCGGCGTCAGCATCCCGTGTCCGTGGCTGCTGTACTTCGTGTGCGCGCCCGGCGCGCTGAACCTGTCCAAGGTGCAGGCGTTCCGCGGCTGGCTGCTGCCAGAGATCGAGCGCTTCCGCGAGGTGCTGGCGCAGTGGGAGTGAGTCAGTCGTCCGGGGCGGCGTCGCTCTGCGCCGCGCCGGCGGCGGCATCGGCCACCGGGTTGGCGCGCGCGCGGCCGGCACGCGGGTGGGCCATGTCGTAGACCTTGGCCAGGTGCTGGAAATCGAGCGCGGTGTAGACCTGCGTGGTCGAGATGCTGGCATGGCCGAGCATCTCCTGCACCGCGCGCAGGTCGCCGGAAGACTGCAGCATGTGGGTGGCAAATGAATGCCGCAGCATGTGCGGATGCACGTCGGCCGGCACCCCGGCGCGCAGCGCCTGCTGCTTGAGCCGCAGCTGCACGGTTCGCATCGACAGCCGCCGTCCGCGCGGGCCCAGGAACAGGGCATTGGCGTCCTCGGGCGCGGCGCCCGGCCGCAGCAAGCCGTTGCGCACCGCGAGCCAGGCCTGCAGCGCGGCGATCGCCTTGCTGCCGACCGGCACCAAGCGCCGGCGCGAGCCCTTGCCGGTCACGGTGACTTCGGCGCCGGCCAGGTCGAGCCAGCCGCTGGAGCGGTAGCCGTCGGCATCGGCATAGCGCAGGTCCAGCTGCACCAGCTCGGACAGCCGCAGCCCGCTCGAGTAGAACAGTTCGTAGACGGCCTGGTCGCGCAGCGCCTCGGCATCGGTGCCGGCAGGGTGCGCCACCAGCGCCACCGCGTGCTCGACCGACAGCGCCTTGGGCAGCGCGTGTCGCGAACGCGGCGCGCGCACGCCGTCGACCGGATTCACGGTCACGCCATGGCCATGGCGCGCCGCCCACAGATAGAAACCGCGCCATGCCGACAGCGCGCGCCCGATGCTGGTGCCGACCAGCCCGGCGGCATGCAGCCGCGCGGCGAAATTGCGGATATGGTGGGTCTGCAGCGCCAGCAGCGCGACGCCCGGCGCATGCTGCGCGGCGTGCGCCTGCAGCACACGCAGTTCGCGCGCATAGCCCGACAACGTGTGCTCGGCCAGCTTGCGGCTGCCGCGCAGCCAGTCGAGATAGCGCGTCACCAGCGGGTCTGGCGGCGGCGCTGCGCTGTCCGCGGGCGCGGAAGATGCGACCACAACGCGTGACGGCCGGCGTGCAGTCATGGCGTTATCGCTGGGGCGCGGCTTCAGTCGCGCAGCCGGTTCAGCGCGGCGCCCGCGACTGCGCCGATCTGCAACAGGTAGGCGGTGCCCATGCCATCGTGGAAGCGGCGCGGATCGGGCGAGCCCAGCACCAGCAGGCCAAAGGCGGCGCCACGCACGTCGGCGCCAGCCTCGGCCTCGCCGGCGCGCAGCGGCACGCGCAGCGTCACCATCGCCAGCGAGGTGATATCGTCGCGCTCCAGCAGGCTGGCCGCCTCGAAGCCGCTGTTGCTGCCGCAGTACGGCGCACGCAGGCCTTCGGCAAAGATGCGCAGGTCTTCGCTGGCGCCCTGAGCAACTTCCATATGCGCGTACTGTTCGGCGACATCCCACAGCCTGAGCGCCACCGCCGGCACGTCGAACACCTGCTGCAGGCCGTCCTGCACCGCATACGGCAGCGCATGCGAATCGGCTTCGGCCAGCAGGCGCAGTTGCCAGTCGTGCAGGCGCTGCTGGGTGCGGTCGTTCTCGTGGCCATGGCGGACCAGGTCCGCCAGGCGCAGCTCCAGGCCCTTGTTCTTCTCGCGCAGGATTTCCATCTGGCGCTCCTGCAGCGATACGGCGCGGTGGCTGTGCGGGCTGGTCAGCTGCACCGCGGCCAGCAGCTCGGCATGCTCTTCGAAGAATTCAGGATGGCTCTGCAGGTAGGCGGCAACGTCTTGGGCGTTCATGGGGCGTGGACCGGTAGAGGTAAAGTGGATGGCAGTTTAGCAAAGCGGTCGTGACGGGCGCGGCGAAAGCGCTCGATCCCGCGCTGGCGGGCTCCCTCTCCCGCTTGCGGGAGAGGGTTGGGGAGAGGGCCGATGCATCGACGAAGTCGAGGCCTTCGATCCTGCCAGCGCCTGCCCTCTCCCCCCGCCCCTCTCCCGCAAGCGGGAGAGGGGAGCAATCCCGCCTACGTCTGAATCAGCCGCTTCTGCCGCGAAATGCTCATCAGAATGCCGATGCCCGCGCCCAGCGTCACCAGCGCGGTGCCGCCGTAGCTCAGCAGCGGCAGCGGCACGCCCACCACCGGCAGGATGCCGCTGACCATGCCCATGTTGACGAAGGCATAGGTGAAGAAGATCAGCGTGATCGATCCCGCCAGCAGCCGCGAGAACAGCGTCGGCGCATTGGCCGCGATAAAGAGCCCGCGGAAGATCAGCAGCAGGTACAGCACCAGCAGCACCGCGTTGCCGATCAGGCCGAACTCTTCCGAGTACACCGCGAAGATAAAGTCGGTGTGCTTTTCCGGGATGAACTCCAGGTGGGTCTGCGTGCCCTTGAGCCAGCCCTTGCCCTCGACCCCACCCGAGCCGATCGCGATGATCGACTGGATCGTGTGGAAGCCCTTGCCGAGCGGATCGCTGGTCGGGTCCAGCAGCGTGCAGACGCGGTGCTGCTGGTAGTCGTGCAGCACCGGCCAGTTCACGCCCGGCGCGCAGATGTCGTTCTGGAAGGTGATCAGCAGCGTGATGGCGACCACCAGGATGCCCAGCAGCGGCAGGATCAGCTTCCACGACAGCCCGGCGAAATAGATCACGTACAGGCCCGCGGCCATCACCAGCAGCGCTGTGCCGAGGTCGGGCTGCTTGGCGATGAGCCCCACCGGGATCAGCAGCAGCACCAGCGCAACGACGAAATCGAACCAGCGGACCACGCCCTCGCGCTTCTGGAAGTACCACGCCAGCATCAGCGGCATCGATATCTTCATGATCTCGGACGGCTGGATCACCATGCCGACATAGAGCCAGCGGCGCGCGCCCTTGCGGATCAGGCCGAACATGGCCACCGCGATCAGCAGCGCCACCCCCACCGTATAGATCGGCACCGCCACCCGCATCAGCGTCTGGGTCGGCAGATAGGCGATCACGAACATCACCACGTACGACAGCAGGATGTTGCGCAGCTGGTCCTCGACCCGGCCGGGCATGTCGATGGCGGCCGAGTACAGCGCCACGATGCCGGTGGCGAACAGCAGGAACACGATCAGCGAAAGCGGCTTGTCAAAACCGGTCAGCGCGCTCTTGACCAGGGACATGACGCGGCGTCGATCCATGCGCGTCTCCTTCAGCGGGTGGCGTCGGCACCGCTGGCCGCCTTGGCGGACACGGGCTTGACGCGAGGTTTGGGCGCGGGCGCCCTGACGGGCTGCACGGCGGGGGCGGAAGCCGGCTGCGGCGCGGGCTTGCTGTGGCCAAGGGCCTGCAGCATGCGCTGGTCCAGCGTCTCGACGGCCGAGGCCGGCGCGATTGCCTGCGCGTTCAGCGCGGCGGCAATGGTCTCCGGCGTCACCGGCTGCGCGCCGGAGGCCGCGGCCACGGCGCTGGCGGCGGCGCCGCTCGCCGGTGCGGCTCCGGAAGACATCACCGTGGCACTGGCGATGCTGGCGGTCTGGCCGGTGGTGAACACGCTCGGCGTATCCACCGGCGGACGGCCGGCCACGCGCTCGCTGGCCGGCGGCGCCATCGCCTCCAGTTCAGCCGGCCACTTGCCGGTCAGGTAGTAGTCCATCAGCTTGCGCGCGATCGGCGCGGCCACCGCGGCGCCGAAGCCGGCGTTCTCGACGATCAGCGCGATCGCGATCTTCGGGTTGTCGGCCGGCGCGAACGCGGTGTACAGCGAATGGTCGCGCTTGCGCTCTTCCAGCGCGTGATGGTTGTACTTCTCGCCCTTGGACAGGCTGTACGTCTGCGCCGTACCGGTCTTGCCGGCCGACTCGTACGATGCGCCGGCGAACACGCGCGCCGCCGTGCCGGCGTGCGTCACCGCCACCATGGCGCGCTTGATCACATCGATATCGGCCTGCTTGAGCGGGATCGTGTAGCTTTCCTTGGGCACCGTCAGGGTGCGCTTGCGCGTGACCGCGTCCTCGACCGCCTTGACCAGGTGAGGCTTCATCACCTTGCCGTTGTTGACGATCACCGAGGTGGCCTGCGCCAGCTGCAGGATGGTGAAGCTGTTGTAGCCCTGGCCGATGCCCAGCGAGATGGTTTCGCCGTCGTACCACTTCTGCTGCTCCGGCTTGCGGTAGGCCTTGCGCTTCCACTCGGTCGACGGCAGGATGCCGCGGCTTTCGCCCTCGATGTCGATGCCCGTGATCTGGCCGAAGCCGAGCGGCTTCATGAAGTCATGGATGCCGTTGACGCCCATGTCGCGCGCCAGCGCGTAGTAATAGGTGTCGCACGAATGCACGATCGAGCTGTGCATGTCGACCCAGCCGTGGCCGCCCGGCTTGTCGTCGCGGAAGGTGTGGTTGCCCAGCGTGAAGAAGCCCGGGTCGGACATGCCCCACGCCGCGGTGCGCTTGCCGGTGCTCAGTGCCGCCAGCGCCATGAACGGCTTGTAGGTCGAGCCCGGCGGATAGGTGCCACGCAGCGGACGGTTCAGCAGCGGCTTGTCGGGCGAGCCGTTGAGCTCGTTCCAGGTATTGGTGTCGATGCCTTCGACGAACAGATTGGGATCGAAGGTCGGCTTGGAAACGAACGCCAGGATATCGCCGGTGGTCGGCTCGATCGCCACCAGCGCGCCGCGGCGGTCGCCATAGAGCGCCTCGGCCAGCTGCTGCAGGCGGATGTCGAGCGACAGGATCAGGTTGTTGCCCGGCGTCGCGGGCGAGGTCGACAGCGTGCGGATCGGGCGCCCGCCGGCGCTGACCTCGACTTCCTCGAAGCCGGTCAGGCCGTGCAGCTCGGTCTCGTAGCTCTGCTCCAGGCCGATCTTGCCGATGTAGTTGCTGCCCTTGTAGTTGTCGGCGTCCTTGCGCGGATCGTACTTGGCGCTGTCGGCGTCGTTGGCCTCGTCCATGGCCTCGATGCGCTCCTGGTCGCGCTGCGAGATGCGCCCCAGGTAGCCGATCACGTGCGAGGCCGACTCGCCCAGCGGATACTGGCGGAACAGCCGCGCGCGCACGTCGACGCCGGGGAAGCGGAAGCGCTGCGCGGAGAAGCGCGCCACTTCCGCATCGGTCAGCTGGCTGCGGATCGGCAGGCTTTCAAAGCTGCGCGACTCCTCCATCAGCCGCTTGAAGCGGCGCCGGTCGCGCGGCTGGATCTCGACCAGCGCCGACAGGCTTTCGATGGTGTTTTCCAGCGTATCGGTCAGCTTGGACGGCGTGATCTCCAGCGTGTACGCCGAATAATTGCGCGCCAGCACGATGCCGTTGCGGTCCATGATGATGCCGCGGTTGGGCTCGATCGGCGCCACCGAAATGCGGTTGTCCTCGGCCTTGGCCGAGTACTGGTCATGCTTGTACCACTGCAGCCACAGGAAGCGCGAGAACAGCAGGCCGAAGCAGATCACCGTGAACAGCGCCGCGGCCGCCACGCGGATGCGGAAGCGGCCGATTTCCAGTTCGACGTTGCGGATTTCGGTCATGGTACTGCGTGGCCTGGAGAGATCGGTGGTGAGCGATGGCTGGCGATGATGATGACGATGACGGCGGCGGCGTCAGATCGGCCGGGTCTCGTCGACATCGGTCGAGCGGCGCTGCGGCGCCAGCAGCAGGCTGGTGGCGAGCGGCCACAACAACGCCTCGATCGCCGGCGCCAGCAGCAGCGGCCAGCCGGGCAGCGGCGCGCCCATGGCCAGCCTGATCAGCACCGGCACCGCATGCGCGATGAACAGCAGCGGCAGCACGTGCAGCGCCTGGGTATAGACCGTGAACCACAGCACGCGGCGGTGGATGGTGATGGCGAAGTAGGCCAGCAGCGTGTACGCCAGCGCGTGCTCGCCCAGCAGCCGGGCATCGTGAACGTCCATCAGCAGGCCCAGCAGGAAGGCCACGCCCATGCCCACCTTGCGCGGCTGGTGGATGTTCCAGAACACCAGCACCAGCGCCACCATGTCGGGGATCCACAGCGTGGTGCCCCACGGCATCAGGTTGAACAGGAACGCCAGCACGAAGCTGAAGGCGATGAAGGCCGGATTGACCGGCCGCAGCAGGTATTGGGGATTGGTCACCGTGGTGCCTCCTTGGCGTGCGCGACCTTGCCGGCCGCGGCGCTGTC
>JABFVP010000119.1 GCA_013362725.1 Cupriavidus sp. | reverse complement strand
GACACTGACCGGCACGCGCCGGATCAAGTCTTCGCGAGCAGGGCGGCCCCAGGGCCGCCTTTCTTGTCGCCGTGAACCGCACGCGGCGAGTCGGCAACGATGCTGCTGCGTACCCGTTTCTGCGCGCGGCCGATGCTGCGAAGCCGGTGCAGCGTACCCGATTCTGCGTGCGGGCCGAAGCAGCAATTCGGGCTGCGGCATGGCCATGTCCCTGCCGCGGTGGGGTGTCGGAGCGTACCCGTTTCTGCGTAGTATGTCCGCGTCGTATGCAAGCGAAAGGGCGCTGCGGCGTGCCGTTGCCAGCGCTCTCGCGTGTGTGCGCGAGGGCTCATACCAATGGATGAGATTGGCTGTAAGCCACCCACACGGGGCTGGACAAACCGCCGCAAATGCACTGAACTATAGGCGTGGCAAAGAGGGGCGCGGCAAGCGCCCCTTCTTGACTCCGGTGTATGCGGCAAGGTGCCGGGGCCACGCCGGAAGCGCGTGGGCGCAATGCGCCAGGACGGCAGCGCTTTCGCGACAGAGACCGTCAATATCAATGACGGCGCCGTCCACAATCCGGGAGCGTGCGGACAACATGCGCGCCACGCAGACAAGAAAACTCCAAGACTGAAAAGTGGTAAACGTAGACGTGCAGTGCCGGGGGATGTTGTTCAACGGGGATAATCATGACCGCAGGAGAGATCCGGCGACCCGCCATCGGGCCTGTCAGGGAGTCCAGTAACCGATCCATCCGATCTATGCATCCAGCCTGGGCTGCCGTGGGGGAAGCCGCAGGCGAAGTGCCCGCCAAACGGGCCGTGAGCGACGCGGCCACCGCCGACGTTGCCGCCCTGCTAGCCCAAGACAGCGAACTCAGCGACAGCGCCCGTGCAGCGGTGTCCAACCTGCTGCGTCGCCATCGGCTGCTCGAAGGCGAACTGGCCCGTCAGCGCACGCTGCTGCAGGAATGGATCCTGAGCCAGCTGACCTACAAGACGCTCTACTACCAATACTCCGGCCAGTCGCCGCAGGCGCCTCGCGTGGAGTTGATGCGCGAGAAGGAGGCCGTGCGGCGGCGCATCCGCGAGCAGCTCCAGCCGGGTGCGGATTACCTTGCCGCGCCTGATGAATCCACCCGCAGTCTGTCCAGCTCGTGACACCGACGTCGACCGCGGGCGCATGCCCGCAGCCAGTTCAGCCCCACCGTCCGCCACGGACACGCGCCGCTGCGGCGGCCACGGGTGCCGGCACCAAGAACAAGCCTAACGTCCGGGAGATCGTGATGGACCGACTGTGCAAGGCGTCACGCACTGCACAGCTCGTGGTCGTGTCGCGTCATGAAGATTTTGGTTTCGACCCGTCCGTGATCGGCACGGAATGGGAAATCCGCCGCGTCGCGCAGGTGCGCGATGCCGAGCGCACGGTGCGCGCCTGCCCGCCCACGGCCGGTGTGATCGACCTGCAGTCCGACTACAGCGAGGCCGAGTTCACGCAGCTGGAACAGGCGCTGCAGTACCTGCATATCACCTGGGTGGCGATCACCTCCGATGGGATGCTGGCCAACGAGCGCGTACGGCGGATGATCCGCGACTATTGCGTCGACTACGTGCGCCTGCCGTTCTCGATGCCGGAGTTGCTGTACACGCTGCGGCATGCGCGCGGCATGGCCTCGCTGCACGGCACGCGCCCGCAGGAGAGCGCGTCGCGCGGCACCATGATCGGCGAATGCGCGGCGATGCGGGCGATGTTCCGCTCGCTCGCCAAGGTCGCGCACAACGAAGCGCCGGTGTTCATCTCGGGCGAGTCCGGCACCGGCAAGGAACTGGCCGCGCAGGCGATCCACGATGCATCGAGCCGGCGCAAGGGCCCGTTCATCGCCATCAACTGCGGCGCCATTCCCTCGCACCTGGTGCAGTCAGAGCTGTTCGGGTATGAAAAGGGCGCGTTCACCGGGGCCAACCAGCGCAAGATCGGCTGGATCGAACAGGCCGAGGGCGGCACGCTGTTTCTCGACGAAATCGGCGACCTGCCGCTCGAAAGCCAGGTGGCGCTGCTGCGCTTCCTGCAGCAGGGCACGATCACACGGCTGGGCGGGCACCAGTCGATCCCGCTCAACCTGCGCATCATCTCGGCCACGCACGTGGACCTGGTAGCGGCGCAGGGCGACGGGCGCTTCCGTTCGGACCTGTTCCACCGGCTGTGCGTGCTGACGCTGTCGATTCCGGCGCTGCGCGAGCGCGGCGAGGACATCCTGCTGCTGGCCAATGCGGTGCTGGCCGAGCACGGCCACGAGGCGCACCGTCGCATCCGCGGGTTCTCCGCGTGCGCGACGCAGGCCATGATGCAGTACGCCTGGCCGGGCAATGTGCGGGAACTGATCAACCGCGTGCGTCGCGCCATCGTGATGACCGACAACCGCAAGATCACCGCCGAAGACCTGCAGCTGCACAACGGCGCCGAGCTGCCACGCAAGACCCTCGATGCGATCCGCGAAGAGGCCGAGCGCGAAGCGATCCGCACCGTGATGGCCAGCCACGGCTTTCACGTGGTGCCGGCCGCGCGCGAACTCAACGTGTCGCGCGTGACCCTGTACCGGCTCATGCACAAGCACAACATCCGGGTAGAGAGCCACGCTTCGGCGGGGGAATAGCGGCAGTCAGCAGCGTCACGCACGCATCCTGGTTGCCGGCGTGACCGGTGCCAGCCAGAACAGGCGCCAGCGGGAAAGGGGAACCGGCGACGTCCGCTCGCCGGTTCCGCCTTTCCCCGTGCCGGCCGGCACGTCAGCGCACCACCCGCGGGGGCCTTGCGGCCCCCGTCCTGTCCGCAAACCCGCCCGCGAATCCGCCGCCGTACGCCTGCGCAGGTGCGGTGGCGAAATTCATGCTGATCTTGTCGCGCATCCGCCGCGGCGGCTCGCAGGCATCCTGCGCAGGCCATGGCACGATGTCGCGGCGGCGCTGGCCCTCGCGTGCGTGTCGCGCGGGCGGGGCAAGCGCTTCGCTGCCGGTCGTGTCCGGATCCAGCCGCAGTTCTCCCCAGGCCCAGCCGAAGCCGCGCACATAGACGTCATGACTGACCGCGGCGTGGCTGTTCGCGTCGTCGGCGTCGGGGCGGTCGAACCACGCATAGCTGGCCGCCGCCGCGCTGCCCGAGCCAATCGCCAGCGCCGTGGCGAGCATTGCAGCTTTCATGGTCGGCTTCTCCCTGTGGAAAAAAAGTGCCCGCCGGGGGACGGAACACTAATCCGTGCGGTCACGATGCCCGCTTGTTCTCTTAGCCTGTCATGCGCGCCGCTTGCCTGCATGGCGGCGGCATGCCGGACTAGCCTGCGCCGGCCTGCGGATCGCCACGCAAGCCATGCCGTGCGCGCTGCGCGCGACCTGCTCGCGTGCGCGCGGATAGGGCAGCAGCGGCGCCGACACCAGGTCCATCTCTGACGGCGGCGGGCCGGCCAGGCGGTATGCGCGCCGGCGCGCCGTCATGCGGGAAGGCGGGTGACGCATGTGGTGATCTCCAGCGCGCAACGACGGGTTTGACGGAAACTGGCGCATGCCTGCACTGTGCGCCCTGGCCAAGCCAGAGCGACAAGTGTGCCAAGGGCCGCAAACGCTTGTGCCATGCGGGTTTGCGAGACCCTTCGCGGTACCTGGCCGCCACGGCGCGGCGGCGTTGTACCAATTGGTTTCGCCCCTGCAACGCGTTGCGCTGGCGCCGCGGCGGCGCAGGCATGGCGCTGGCATCCGCGGGCGCACACTGGCCGGCGTCTTGCGTGCCCGCGACGCGTGGCGCTACGGCCTCGCAGCCCGTTGCACGGTTGAAACTGGCCTTACATCAGTCATGCACGCGAGTAACCGAGATGCATCGCGCCAATATGATGCAGCGGTGCGTGGCCACGCAGAAACGGGTACGCACCGGCGGCGGCGTTCGCTGTCAACGGGGCTGGCCCGAGGTGCCAGCGGGCTTGGCGGGACTGGAAGGTGTCGCGGCAGGCGCGGCCGAGGGCACGGCGCCCGACGCGGTGCCGGAGATGGGCTTGGGTCCGGGCTGGCTGCGCTCGCAGCCGGCGCAGCCGAGCACGGCGATGATTGCCAGCACGGCCGCCGGATGTGCGCGGAGGTTGCAGGTCACGGGTGCCTCCTTGCGCCGGCGCGCGGGCAACGGATGCGCCGGCAGGTATGCCTGGTTTTACTGTAGCAGGTCGCCTGCGCCGCGCCGCGCCGGGCGCGCCTTGGGCCAGCGGCGCAATGCGCAGTATGATGAACGCAGCGCCGGCCGCGCGGGCAGGCGCAATTCATCCGCGGTCCCCGCGCCGGATCGCGCCAGCACCAGGCCGTGACTGACAAGACCGAACCTTCCTCATCGTCTGCCGCCGACGGCGTGCCGCCGCCGCGCCGGCACCGCCCGCACTGGCTGCCCGACCGCCACACCGGCGCGCGCACGCTGCGCGTGGTGGGCGCCGCGATCACCTCGTGGTTCGCGCACCGCGCCGCCAGCAAGGGTGCGGCGCTGTCCTTCTACATGCTGTTCTCGCTGGCGCCGATTCTGGTGCTGGTGATCTCGATCGCCGGCCTGTTCTTCGGCGCGGAGGCGGCGCGCGGCGAGATCTTCGCGCAGCTCCAAGGGCTGGTCGGCGACCAGGGCGCCGCCGCCATCGAGGGCATCCTGGCCGCGACGCACCGCGCCGGCGGCAGCGGCATGGCGGCGCTGATCGCGACCGGCATCCTGTTCGTCGGCGCCACCAGCGCCTTTGCCGAACTCAAAAGCAGCCTGGACGACATCTGGCACGTGCCGGTGCCCGACACGGCCAGCTGGCGCCAGTTGCTGCGCACGCGCCTGCTGTCGTTCAGCCTGGTGCTGGTGCTGGCTTTCATGCTGCTGGTGTCGCTGATCGTCAATGCGGCGCTGGCGGTGGTCGAGCGCATCTGGGGCCAGCTGTGGACGCAGTCGTGGTTTGCTCCGGCGGCCGAAGTCATCTCCTCGCTGTTCTCGTTCGCGGTGGTGACCGCGCTGTTCGCGGTGATCTTCAAGATGCTGCCCAATGCGCGTATCGCTTGGCGCGACGTCACCATGGGTGCGGTCATCACCGCGTTGCTGTTCTCGATCGGCAAGCGGCTGATCGGGCTGTACCTCGGCAACAGCGCGGTGGCCTCGTCCTATGGCGCCGCCGGGTCGGTGGTGGCGCTGATGCTATGGGTGTATTACTCGGCACAGATTTTCTTTTTCGGAGCCGAACTGACGCGCCAGTACGCACTGCAGTTCGGCAGCCTGCGCGGCAAGCCGGCGGACAAGCTGGCCGAGTAGCGGCAGCGCGCAGCGGACAAGCAGGGGGCGCGGGCCCGACTGCCGACCACGCAAATCCCGAAGCGGCGCCCAAACCGGTAAAATAACGCCCCATACCCTTCGCGTGCCCGCAGGGCCCGGCCCTGCGGCCGCCCGCGGCGCTGCCGGTCCTGGTTCCGGCCACCGCCGGGCCATCCCAATACTTCCCAGTCTGATTCCGCTGCCGTGAGCTCGCTCGTTCCTGAAATTGCGCGTCGTCGCACCTTCGCCATCATCTCCCACCCCGACGCGGGCAAGACCACCCTGACCGAAAAGCTGCTGTGGTTCGGCGGCGCGATCCAGGTCGCGGGCGAAGTGCGGGCGCGCAAGGCCGACCGCCATGCCACCTCGGACTGGATGGAACTGGAAAAGCAGCGCGGCATTTCGGTGACGTCGTCGGTGATGCAGTTCCCGTACCGCCGCGACAGCGCGGACGGCAAGGCGCAGGAGAACATCGTCAACCTGCTCGACACCCCGGGCCACGAGGACTTCTCCGAAGACACCTACCGCACGCTGACGGCGGTGGACTCGGCGGTGATGGTGATCGACTCGGTCAACGGCGTCGAAGCGCAGACGATCAAGCTGCTGAACGTCTGCCGGCTGCGCGACACCCCCATCCTGACCTTCATCAACAAGCTCGACCGCGAGGGCCGCTCGCCGATCGAACTGCTCGATGAAATCGAGGACGTGCTGCAGATCCAGTGCGCGCCGATGACCTGGCCGATCGGCATGGGCAAGGCCTTCCGCGGCGTCTACCACCTGATCGACGACAAGGTGCAGCTGTTCGACCCGCACGGCGACAAGGGCACGGCCGCGATCCTGGACGGCCTGGACAATCCCGAGCTGGACCGCATCCTCGGCAGCCAGGCCGAAGAGCTGCGCATCGAGATCGAGCTGGTGCGCGGGGCCTCGCACACCTTCGACAAGGAGGCCTTCCTCAACGGCAAGCAGACGCCCGTGTACTTCGGCTCGGCCATCAACAACTTCGGCGTGCAGTCGCTGCTGGATGCGCTGTGCGAGCTGTCGCCGCCGCCGCTGGCGCGCAATACGGATTCGCGCGTGGTCGAGCCGCAGGAGCCCAAGTTCACCGGCTTCGTGTTCAAGATCCAGGCCAATATGGACCCGCGCCACCGCGACCGCATTGCCTTCGTGCGGGTGTGCTCGGGCCGCTTCGAGCGCGGCATGAAGCTGCTGCACGTGTCGGCCGGCAAGACCGTGGCGATCAACAACGCCATCACCTTCATGGCGCAGGACCGCAACACCACCGAAGAGGCCTACGCCGGCGACATCATCGGCGTGCCCAACCACGGCACCATCCGCTTGGGCGACGTCTTCACCGAGGGTGAGCCGCTCAAGTTCACCGGCATCCCGTCGTTCGCGCCGGAGTTCTTCCGCCGCGCGCGCCTGAACAACCCGCTCAAGGTCAAGCAGCTGCAGAAGGGCCTGCAGCAGCTGGCCGAAGAGGGCGCCACGCAGATGTTCCGCCCGCTGGCCTCCAACGACCTGGTGCTGGGTGCCGTGGGGATCCTGCAGTTCGACGTGGTGGCGCACCGGCTGGAGCATGAGTACGGCGTCGATGCCATCTTCGAATCGCATGAATGCGCCACCGCGCGCTGGCTCAAGG
>JABFVP010000187.1 GCA_013362725.1 Cupriavidus sp. | reverse complement strand
GAGCAGCCGATCTTGCTGTTGACGAAGACGATGCACTGGCGCGACATGCCTTGCGCGGCGCGCTGCTTGAGCAGGTGCACCACCGCGGCCTGCTTGTGGCCGTCCTCGACCTGGTACACCGCCTGGCGCACGTTCTCGTTGGTCGAGTTGCTGCGCGCCACTTCGATGGTGACCGGCTGCTTCAGGTAGCTGGAGGCCAGCCGCTTGATTTCCGGCGAGAACGTCGCCGAGAACAGCAGCGTCTGGCGCTGCGCCGGCAGCAGGTTGATGATGCGCTGCAGGTCCGGCAGGAAGCCCATGTCGAGCATGCGGTCGGCTTCGTCCAGCACCAGCATCTGCACCTGCGACAGGTTCACCGACTTCTGCTGCACGTGGTCGAGCAGGCGGCCGGGCGTGGCCACCAGGATCTCGACGCCGCGGCGCAGCGCATCGGTCTGCGGGTTCATGTCGACGCCGCCGAACACCACCGTGCTGCGCAGGTCGGTGTGCTTGGCATAGCGTGCGACGTTGTCGTAGACCTGGTCGGCCAGTTCGCGCGTGGGGGTCAGCATCAGCGCGCGCACCGGGTGGCGCGCCGGCGAGGCGCTGGCATTGGCCAGCGGCAGCAGCCGCTGGATGATCGGCAGCGCAAAGCCGGCGGTCTTGCCAGTGCCGGTCTGCGCGGCGCCCATCACGTCCTTGCCCAGCAGCACGACCGGAATGGCCTGCGCCTGGATCGGTGTGGGAGAGCTGTAGCCCTGCTCGGACAAGGCCCGCAGGATGCGCGCGTCGAGGCCGAAGCTGTCGAAGGTCTGCACGGCGGTCGCAACCGCGGTGGTAGGTTCTGGTGCGTTCGTAGTGGTCATGGGTATCGGTATTGGCGGGAGGCGAACCCGGCACAAACGGATACGCGTCTGGAACTCATCTCGCCCTGAATCTCGCCCGGCGCCGGGAGGGTTCCGGCGCGGCCATGCTGGCTACAGCATTTGGCCAAGAGAATCAAAGACTTAAATTTTAGCACCTCTCCCCGCGCAGTGGGCGCCCCGGCGCCGCCACGCGGCGGGCGCGACAAGCCAGCGCCAGCGGCGGGCCCGCGTGCGCATTGTCAAGACATTGTCATATCGGCCAAGCAAGATGCCGGCGGCGCGGCGGCCCAGCCCGGACCGCGCGGCTTCTTCACATCGAGACCGACATGGACTTCGAGCTGTTTCGCCAGACCTGCCAGCAATTCCTGCGCACCTCCAGCCAGTTCCTGGGACTGGCCGCGGCCGGCCTTCAACCGGCGCGGCCCATGCCGACGCTGCCGGCCCTGCCGGGCAGCCAGCCGAAGGGCGGGCAGCCCGCCTAACCCCAGCTGGGCCGCCGGTTCATCCCCCGCACGCTCAGTCGCCGCGGATGCCGTTGTCCTGGATCACCTTGCCCCATTTGCTGTAGTCGGCCTTCATGCGCGCGGCCAGCTGCTCCGGCGGCATATAGGCGGCCACGGTGCCGGCGCCAAGCATCTTCTGCTGCACGGTCGGATCGGCCAGCGCCTTTTTCAGCTCGGCCGACAGCGTCGTCACCACTTCCCGGGGCGTGCCGGCCGGCGCCAGCAGCCCGCCCCATGCGGTGGCGTCGAAGCCGGGGAAGCCCTGCTCGGCCACCGTCTTCACTTCCGGCGTAAAGCTGACCCGCTTGGCCGATCCGACCGCGATCGGACGCAGCTTGCCGGCCTTGATATGGGGCAGCGCGGCGATCATGTCCGAGAACATCATCGGCACCTGGCCGGCCAGCAGGTCGGAGATCGCCGGCGCGCTCCCCTTGTAAGGCACGTGCTGCACGTCGAAGTGGCCCAGGTTCTTCAGCAGCTCGGTCGACAGGTGGCCGAAGCTGCCGTTGCCGGCGCTGGTGTAATTGAGCGCGCCGGGCCTGGCCTTGGCCTTGGCGATGTACTGCTGCAAGCTGGTCACGTCCGGCATCGCCTGCGGATTGACCACCATCACGATCGGCAGGTCATAGGCCGCGCCGATCGGCGTGAAGTCCTTGAAGATGTCATAGCCCTTGCGGTTGATCAGGTGCGGCGCCAGCAGCGTGGGCGTGGCCAGCACCAGCAGCGTGTAGCCGTCGGCGGGGCTCTTGGCAACGTTTTCGGCGCCGATGGTGCCGGAGGCGCCGGGGCGGTTGTCCACCACCACCGGCTGCTTCAGCGTCTCGCTCATCTTCTGGCCGATGATGCGCGCGGCGGTGTCGGTCGGGCCGCCCGGCGGGAACGGCACCACCAGCCGGATCGGCTTGCTGGGGTAGGTCTCGGCAAAAACCGGGGCGGCGGCGAGCGGCAACGTGGCGCTCAGGAGCACGGCGCCCAGGCGGCGCTGGAAGGTACGGCGGCTGGTGGTCTGCATGGTGAAACTATGTCCTCCGGTGAATCGCGGTGAATCAGAATCGGTTTGCTGGTGTAACGGCCGTTACAGCCGCATGGCGCCGGCCTGGAACAGCCGTGCATCCATCTGGCGCAGGTCGGGCGCCACCGCCACCGGCGTGGCGCACTGGTCGAGCACGTCGCGCTGCAGGTCGACGCCGGGAGCGATCTCGACCAGCGTGAGGCGGGCCTCGCCGCCCTCCCCGCTATCCGAAGGGCGCATCTCGAACACCGCGCGTTCGGTGATGTACACCACCGGGATCCCCAGCGATGCCACGTAAGGGCCGTTGAAGCTCAGGTGCGATACCTCCGGCACGATCTTTTTCACGCGGCCTTCGCGCACGATCTGCAAGCTGCCGTCGCCTGCGCGCACTTCCAGCCCGCCCGCCGTCAACGTGCCCATGAACACCACCGCGCGCGCGCTCTGCGTGATGTTGATGAAGCCGCCGACGCCGGCAATCAGCGCGCCCTCGCCTTCACCGAACTTGCTGACGTTGACGTTGCCCTGGCCATCCAGTTCGGCCAGGCCGAGGATCGCGAGGTCGATGCCGCCGCCTTCGTAGAAATCGAATTGCGCGGGCTGGTCCACCACCGCTTCCGGGTAGGCCGAGGCACCGAAGCTGAGGCCATCCGCGGGCGTGCCGCCGATGGGGCCGGCTTCGACGGTCAGCGTGAAGCCGTGCAGCCCGGCCTGGTGCGCCAGCATCCCCACCGCCGCCGGCATGCCGACCCCCAGGTTGACGACGCGCGGCGCGCGCCGCGCCAGCTCCATCACCGCGCGGCGCTGCACGATGGTGCGCGCATCCAGCGGCCCGGCCTCGGGCGACGGAGCGGCGGCATCGTCGGCAGCGCCCTCGCCTTGCCACGGCGTGACGTAGGCAGGGTTGAAGGCCTCCGCGAATGTCATCTGGTGGTTGGCGGGGTTGTCGCAGACCACCACATAGTCGACCAGGATGCCGGGCACGTGGATGGCCTGCAGGATCTCGTGGTGATCGACCAGGCTTTCGACCTGCGCGATGACGATGCCGCCCGAGTTGTGCGCGGCCTGCGCCAGTGCCAGCAGTTCATGGTGGAAGGCTTCGCGATGGGTGCTGAGGTTGCCGCGCGCGTCAGCGGCGGTGCAGCGGATCAGGGCGCAGTCGATCGGGAAGCTGGGATAGAACAGGTATTCGTCGCCGCGGAAGTCGACCGCATCGACCCAGCACGCCTTGCCTTCGGCGATGGCGCGGCGTGCGCGCTGGTTGACGGCGCCGCCGTGGTAGCGCGCGTCCTGCGCGGTGCGCGGGTCGACAAAGGTGTGCAGGCCGATCTTGGTCATCACGCCGGGCTTGCCGCCGGCAATGGCGCGGTACAGATGGGTCAGCACGCCCTGCGGCAGGTTGTAGCCCTCGCACTGCTCGGCCATCGCCAGCGTGGCCAGCCGCGTGGCCGAGCGCCAGTGGCCGCCGACCACGGTGGCGGTCATGCCGGCGTTGCCGAAATGGTTCACGCCGCGCGCGCCGCGGTCGCCCTGCCCGGCCGAGTACACCAGCGTCAGGTCGCGCGGCAGGCCGTGCTGCAGGAAGCGCTGCTCCAGCGCCTCGGTCACGGCCTCGGCATGGCCAGCGCCGACAAAGCCCGCACTGGCCACGGTCCAGCCATCCTGCACGAGCGCCGCCGCTTCACGCGCGGTGATTACCTTCATCGCTGTCTCCGGTTCTGGTCGTACCGTCCCGCATCGCTGGCGGCACGCTTTCCGTGAATTCGTTTTTGCGAACATTTGTTCGGAAAACGCTATCATACGGAGATGCTGGCGGTCGGCGCAAGCCCTCCGCGATGGCACCGACCTGCACGTGACCCATCGTCCATCTCACCACTGTTGTCTGCCAGACGCCCCATGCCGCAAGCCGAAATCGCCAAGAAGGAAGAACTGCTGGAATCGCTGAGCAAGGGCCTGGCGCTGCTGCGCCTGCTGGGCGCTGGCGCGGAGCGCCTGACCATGCAGGAGGTCGCCGACCAGCTCGACGTGACCCGCGCCGCCGCACGCCGGCTGCTGCTGACGCTGGAACACAACGGCTACGTGGCGCAGGACGGCCGCCACTTTGCGCTGACGCCGCGGGTGATGGAGCTGGGCTACGCCTACTTTGCCTCGATGAGCCTGCCGCAGATGGCGCGGCCTTACCTGCAGCAGCTGTGCGAGACCCTGGGCGAAAGCTGCTCGCTGGGCGTGCTCGACGCCGAATCTGTGGTGCTGGTGGCGCGCGAGGAGCCGCGCCAGCTGCTGCGCGTGGACATGGCGCTGGGGCGGCGGATGCCGGCCTATGCGCATTCGCTCGGGCGCGTGCTGCTGGCCGGCCTGGACGACAGCGCGCTGGAGGCCTACCTGGCGGGCGCGACGCTGCGCAAGCTGACGCCGTTCACGGTCAGCTCGCGCACCACGCTGGCGCGCACGCTGCGCGAGGTGCGCGCCGACGGCTACTGCGTGCTGGTCAGCGAACTGGTCGACGGCTACGCCGGGATCTCGGTGCCGCTGCGCGACCAGTACGGCAAGGTGGTGGCGGGGCTGGGCTTCAGCATGGTGCTGGGCAGCCGCGACCGGGCTGACCTGGAAGCGCGCTTCCTGGCGCCGCTGCGCGAGGCCGCCGCCCGCATCGAAGCCATCCTGCAGGCGCGCTGAACCGCGTCCGACCCATGTAGAAAAGCCCCGCGTGCCGGGGAGGCAGCGGGGCTCAAGCGGTAGCGGGGCAATCGGTTCGACCACCCACGCCGTCGATCTTGGCGCATCGCGCCGGCGCTGGCATCCCCCAAATGCGGGCCAATGCATGCGCCGTGGCTGACACGGCCGCAAGCGCGCCCTGCAAAGCCAGTCAATCATTGCCCTGTCACACGCCGGTAGGAATCCGGGTTTTCGCCGAGCGGGTTTTCGCCAGCTTCCGGCCGGCTGCCGGATGCGGTCTACTGGTCTCACATCGACGCCAATGGCAACCGCCCACGCCGGATTGCCACCGCCGATGGTGCTGTAAAACTAGTCCAATGACAGGGAGACAGACCATGGTGACGAAGAAAGAAGAGGCTTTTGTGCTGAAGAACCTTCTCGCCCTTGCCGCAGTGGAAACCCTGGGCGGCGCGATCGCCCTGGGCATGGTCTTCCACCTGATCTGAGCCGCCGGCCCGGGCGCAGCCGCAGCGGCGCCCGGCCCGATCAAGCCTCGACAATCACCTCGAAGCCGCCAAAGATCATCCGCTGCCCGTCGAACGGCATCGGGTCCATGCCTTCCTTCAGCCGTGGGTCTGCCATCGCCGCCTTCATGCCGGTGTCGCGCTTCTCGCGTGACGGCCACATGATCCACGAGAACACCACCGCTTCGTCGTCCTTGCGTTGCACCGCCATCGTAAAGGACGTGACCTTGCCTTCGGGCACATCGTCTCCCCAGCATTCCACCACCTGCAGTGCGCCGTGTTCCTTGAACACTGCCGCGGCCTTTTGCGCCACCTCGCGATAGCGGTCGCGATTGGCCTGGGAAACAGCAAGCACGAATCCGTCGATATAGGACATGGGCACCACTCCTGGTCAGGGTGTATCGGTCGCGGCCGGCAGGACGCGAAGGCATCTGACTACCATAGTCCATCGCCATGGTCTCAGCGCAAGGTCTGCTGCACGGCGCCGGTTGCCGGCCCCGTGGCAGTCGGTCAGCGCGCGCACTGGTTCCCACGCCTGTGCGAGCCATGCGGAGCTGGCGTGAACGCGGCACCATGAAAAAAAGGGGCTACGGCATTTACCGTAACCCCTTCTCACTGCATTGGTGGGCCTCCCGTGAGTCGAACACGGCACCAACGGATTATGAGTCCGCTGCTCTAACCAGGCATGAGCTAGAGGCCCTTGGAAGCGTTTAGTTGCCTTCCAGGAAACTCTTCAGCTTGTCCGAGCGGCTCGGGTGGCGCAGCTTGCGCAGTGCCTTGGCCTCGATCTGGCGGATCCGTTCACGCGTGACGTCGAACTGCTTGCCGACCTCTTCCAGCGTGTGGTCGGTGCTCATTTCGATGCCGAAGCGCATGCGCAGCACCTTGGCTTCGCGCGGCGTGAGCGAGTCCAGCACGTCCTTGACGACGTCGCGCATGGAGCCGTGCAGCGCCGCTTCGGCCGGGGCCAGCGTGTTGGTGTCCTCGATGAAGTCGCCCAGATGGGAGTCGTCGTCGTCACCGATCGGCGTTTCCATGGAGATCGGCTCCTTGGCGATCTTCATGATCTTGCGGATCTTGTCTTCCGGCATCTCCATCTTCTCGGCCAGCGTTGCCGGATCCGGCTCGTTGCCGGTTTCCTGCAGGATCTGGCGCGAGATGCGGTTCATCTTGTTGATGGTCTCGATCATGTGCACCGGGATGCGGATGGTGCGCGCCTGATCGGCGATCGAGCGCGTGATGGCCTGGCGGATCCACCACGTGGCGTAGGTCGAGAACTTGTAGCCGCGACGGTATTCGAACTTGTCCACCGCCTTCATCAGGCCGATGTTGCCTTCCTGGATCAGGTCGAGGAACTGCAGGCCGCGGTTGGTGTACTTCTTGGCGATGGAGATC
>JABFVP010000240.1 GCA_013362725.1 Cupriavidus sp. | reverse complement strand
GCGCCCGATGCCGGGCTCGAAACCCCGCAGCCCGAGTCGGCCGGCGCGCCGGGCGCCGCCTGAGTTCGCGCTCCCATGGACAGCACGCTGCCCGCCACCGATGCCCCCGCCGCGCTCGACGCGGTGCTGCGCGACGCGGGTCTGCGCTATGTCGACGACGGCAGCCCTGGCATCACGCGCCGGCGCCATGGCAGCGGCTTCAGCTATACCGGCCCGGACGGCGAGCGCGTGACCGATGCCGCCACGCTGGCGCGCATCGCTTCGCTGGCGATTCCGCCGGCCTACGAGGCGGTTTGGATCTGCCCCGACCCGCGCGGCCACCTGCAGGCCACCGGGCGCGACGCGCGCGGGCGCAAGCAGTACGTCTACCACCCGCAATGGGCCGCGCTGCGCGATACCGACAAGTACGCCCGGCTGGCGGCGTTCGGCGCAGCGCTGCCGCGCCTGCGCGCGCGCGTGGCGCGCGACCTGCGCCGCAACGGCATGCCGCGCGAGAAGGTGGTGGGCGCGGTGGTGCTGCTGCTCGACGCCACGCTGGTCCGGGTCGGCTCGCCGCGCTACGCGCGCCAGAACCGCACCTACGGCCTGACCACGCTGCGGCGGCGCCACGTGACCGTGCGCGGCAGCCGGCTGCGCTTCCAGTTCACCGGCAAGAGCGGCATCACGCACGACGTCTCGGTCAACGACCCGCGCCTCGCGCGCATCGTGCGCAACTGCGCCGACCTGCCGGGCCAGTGCCTGTTCAAGTACCGCGACAGCGACGGCGAGATCCGCGAGATCGGCTCGGCCGATGTCAACGCCTACCTGCAGGAAGTGACCGGCGGCGACTTTACCGCCAAGGACTTCCGCACCTGGGCCGGCAGCGTGCATGCGCTGGCGATCCTGCGCAAGCTGCCGGAAGCGTCGAGCGAGACGGCGCGCCGCAAGGCCGTGACCGATGCCATCCGCGAGGTCGCGAACCAGCTGCGCAACACCGTCGCGGTGTGCCGCAAATGCTATGTGCACCCCGACGTCATCGATGCCTACCTGGCGGGCGTGCTGCAGGCGCGCGGCCGCGCGCCCGCCATGACCCGGCTGCGCGCGGACGAGGCGCGGCTGCTGCAGTTGCTGGCGGCAAGCCAGGCACAGCCTGCAAACGGAAAGAAGGGCAATAACGGATGATCGGTCCGGGCCCGGCGCTCAGCACCCCAGCGCGCCGATATAGCCGGGGAGGTCCTTGGCCTCGCGCGAGTGCGCCAGCCTGAACGCATACGCCACCGCAAAGGCGAAGTGGTGCGGCGTGTCGAACGGCCCGGGCACATGGCGCCGGAAGAAGTCGGCCCAGCGAAAATCGAGGTAGGCGGTCTTGACCTTGCGATAGCCCCCCGCCAGCTGCACGAAGGCCTCCAGGCTGCGGTAGGGGTCGTCGCGCATATCGTGGATGGCCTCGGGAAGTTCGGTCAGCGGCCGCCGCCGGCCATGCTCGTCATAGGGATGGACGAGGTGATTGGCGACCATGTGGCGCCAGAACGCGGGCACCTCCATGTCGCTCAGGTCGGCGCGCACGATGCCGGGCACATGGGTCAGCCCGAGGTCATGCCAGGCGCGCACCCAGTGGTGGTGATCGACCACATAGAGCACCTGCTCCGGGCCGATCACCAGGTGCACGCGATGCCGGTCCAGGAACGCCGCGCGCGCCTCGGGCGCAACCCGGCGCGTGACGTGGATCTTCTGCGCCACGTGGTAACCGCCCACCGTGATCTGGGTGGGATGCAGCGCGTCCAGCGGCACCATCAGCTTGCTGTCTGGCGCCAGCTTGCGCGGCGCCCGCCGCAGAGCGGGCGCCGCGCGCGCGGGGGACTGGCCGGAGGGCAAGGCTCAGCTCTTGTTGAGCGTGCGGTCCGGCGAAGTGCCGCCGGCCGACGCCGTGCCGCTGCTGCCGGTCGAGGTGTCGCCGCCCACCTCGGAGCCTGCCGCCCATGAACTGCCTTGCTGGCGCTGCACGCGCAGGCGATTGTCGACTTCGGTGACGCCGAACACCGCGTCGGCGATCTCCTCGACCACGTATTTCTCACGGCGCTCGCTGACCGTGCCGTCCAGCGTCACAACCCCGTTCGCTACCTCGACGCTGACCTCGCCGACGTCGATATACGGGTTCATCGCCAGGCGTTCGCACACATCCTCGCGCACGCGCTCGTCGGAGCGCCGGTAACCCTTGGGTCCGGTGGCGCGGCGGCCGGCATGCTGCCCGCCTTGCGTGCCGGAGGCGCTGGCCTGCCCGGCGAACGGCGTGCGGCGCCGGTAGCCCGGGTCGTCCGGGTAGACCCGCTGTCCGCCGCTGAACGACTGGCCGCCACGGCCCGGATCGCCGAAGTAGCCGCCGCCATAGCTGGGCTGTCCGCCCCGCTGCGCGCGGTCGCGTTCGCTGCCTTCCTGCCAGTGCATGGCACGGCCACCTTCGCTCCAGCTGCCCTGGCCGCGCTGATTGCGTTCGGTGCGTTGGTCGCGCTCATAGCGTTCCCCGCGGCCGCTGGATTCGCTGCGGCGCCCGCGCGGACCGAAGCGGTCTTCGTCGCGATAGCCGTAGCCCGACTCACGTTCCTGGCTTCGGTAGCCGCTGTCCTGCTGCGAGGGCCGGTAGCCGCCATAGGCGCTGCTGTACGGATGGCCGCTGCCGCCGACATCGGCGGCGCCATAGCCGCTTTCGCCCCAGCTGCCGCGGCGCTGGCCGGCGGGCGTGTCCTGCTGGTACCACGGGCCGCCGTGGCGCGAAGACTCGCGCTCGCTGCCCATGCTGCGGCCTTCGTTGCGCTGCTCGTCGCGACGCTCGCTCCGACCCTCGTCGCCGCGGTTTTCTCCCCAGCGCTGGCGGCTTTCATAGCCACGGCCGCCATACTCGCCGCGGCGCTGGCTGCTCTCGCCGCGCCAGTCCTCGCCCCATTCCTGCCCCCAGTCCTCCGAGCCGCGGCCCTCGCTCTCATCGCGCGTCCTTTGCTCGGGGCCGCGGTCGCGGCGTTGCGCTTCGGGCCGGCCGCGGCTGCCGCGGTCATTGCGGAAGTTGAACATATCTGCCTCCTGGCGGTGAGGCCCCGCGCGCCGGCACTGCCCGCAGGCATGTGCGGCAGGCGCCGGAAGCCGTTGACGTTTCGGATATGGAGAAGGCCGCAAAATCCGTGCCCCGGCGCGCAGACGAAACGGCGCAGTGCCGCATACGCGCGCGCTGTAAGGTTTGCCGGGCGATGTAAGGGTTACGGGCAGCACCGCGTGGCCGGTGCCGCCGCGCGTGGAGGCATGCGGGCCGGCGCCTTGCGCTTTGCGGCATGGAACTTGCGCGCCACCCTGGCATCTTGCATGGCCGCAGCGCGCCGCCACGCCGGCGTCGCATGGCGCGGCCACCCCCGACAGGAGAGTGCCATGACCACACCCAAGAGCGTCCCGCCCCAGCACCAGTCGCGCCAACCCGGCCTGGAAGCTCCGATGCGTCCGCAGCCGGACAGCGGCGCGGATGATTACGTCGGCAGCGGCCGGCTCAACGGGCGCGTCGCGCTGGTCACCGGCGGCGACAGCGGCATCGGCCGCGCCATCGCGGTGGCGTTTGCGCGCGAAGGCGCCGACGTCGCCATCGCCTACCTGAACGAACATGCCGACGCGCGCGAGACCGTCGACCTGGTCGAGCAGGCCGGGCGCAAATGCCTGGCCATCGCCGGCGACCTCGCCGACTGCGACCACGCCGAGGCGGTCGCGCGGCAGACGCTGCAGCAGTACGGCAAGCTCGACATCCTGGTCAACAATGCCGCCGAGCAGCATCCCAAGGAGTCGCTCGAGGAAGTCGAGGCCAGCCAGGTCGAGGCTACCTTCCGCACCAACGTGTTTGCGATGTTCCACCTGACGCGCGCGGTATTGCCGCACCTGAAGGCGGGCGCGTCGATCCTCAACACCACCTCGGTCACCGCCTATCGCGGCAGCAAGCATCTGCTGGACTATTCCGCGACCAAGGGCGCGATCGTGTCGTTCACGCGCTCGCTCGCGCTGCAGGTGGTGGAGCGCGGCATCCGCGTCAATGGCGTAGCGCCGGGCCCGATCTGGACGCCGCTGATTCCCTCCACCTTCAGCCCCGACGAAGTGGCGGAGTTCGGCAAGAAGACGCCCATGGGCCGCCCCGGCCAGCCGTTCGAGGTCGCCGGGGGCTATGTGTTTCTCGCCTCGGATGCGGCCAGCTATATCACCGGGCAGATCCTGCACATCAACGGCGGCGAGGTCGTGAACGGCTGATCGCGCGGGCTTGCGCCATGGCGCGCATGTAGTTCGGCGTCGCATTTGCAAATATTGCATGCAGCGATACCGCCGCCTGCCGTGCCGTGCAGATCCTGCGCGGGCGTGGCTTTTGCAATACGGCTGAAATCAGCCGACCGCCACCGCCAATCTCTGGGAGGCATCATGTCATCGATCATCGCGGGACGTTTCGATTCGCTCGCCAGCGCCGAAGATGCAGCGCGCACGCTGTTCGCGCGCGGGTTCTCGGTGTGGGATGTATCCATCGTGTCAGTGCAGGACCCTGCCAGGGATCAGCAGCACGATGCCGCCGCGCAGCAGCCGGCCGACAACGTCATGCTGGCCGCGTGCGTCAACAACGGGCTGGGTTCGGTGGTCATCGACGTGCTGCGCGAAACCGGCGCCAGCCAGCTCGAGCGCGCGCAGGGCACCTGGGAGTGCGGGCAGTGGACCGATTTCGATCCGGCCCGGCATGGTGAGCCGGTGCGCGAAGGCGAGGGCGAGTACTGGCCGCGGCCACTGGCCAGCGACGCCACCGCCGAGGAGAGCACCGGCAACGAAGACCCCGGCAGCGAGCTCGAGCACTTCGTCAACCAGAAACGTGTCGAACACGACTGAACGCCCCGCAGAGCCGGCCGACCCAGCCGACGCGGCGCCCGGCGCCGAGCCCGTGGTCGCACCGGTGGTGGCCCCGCGCTGCCCCGGCGGCAAGGGCGTCGCCGAACTGGTACGGCTGCGCCCGACCCAGCTGACGCTCGGCTACATCCACGTCCACCACAAGATGGAAGTCACGCAGCGCCACGCCGATCCCGAAGACCGCGAGGCGCTGCAGCGCTTCATGCGCCGGCATCGCATCAAGACCGTGGCCGGTCCGGGCGGGGAGCTTTATATCGTCGACCACCATCACTGGGCGCGCGCGTGGCTTGACCTCGGCTACCAGCTGGCGCCGGTGCGGGTGCTGGCGGACTTCAGCGATCTGGACGGCGCCGCGTTCTGGAAGCGCATGAGAGAGCTGGGCCATGTCCATCCCTACGATGAACACGGCAAGCGGCAGGGGCCACGGGCCTTGCCGTCGACCGTGCGCGGCATGCGCGACGACCCGTACCGCAGCCTGGCCGCCTTTGCCCGCGAAGCGGGAGCGTACCGCAAGCCGGGCAACGCCTACGGCGACTTCTGCTGGGCCGGCTTCCTGCGCAAGCGGGTGGCGCAGGACCTGCACAGCATTGCAGGGTTCGGGCTGGCGCTGGCGGAATCGATCAAGCTGGCGCGCAGCCCCCGGGCCCGGCGCCTGCCGGGCTTTTGCGGCGGACCGCTGGAGGGAAAGACCGGCAAACCGGCGAGGCCGTTGAAGACCGGCAAGGGCAGGAACGGCAGGGCCGGATAGCAACCGGCAGGATAGCAACAGGGCAGGCGTGTGCCTGCCCTGTTGCTGGTATGGCGCAACCGGCCTCAGGTGCAAGGCCGGCGCATACCGGTCAACGTTCCGACTTGTGCTTCGGCATGCCCTTGGTCTTGGTCGAAGCCATCTTGTCGAGTTCCTTCTCGCTCATTGACTTGTACATCGAGCGGGAAGGTCCCTTCAGCGAACCGGCCTTCTTTTCGCCGCGCTTTGCGGAGAGCGCCGCTCCGGCCGCCTGCTGTTGCGCCTTGGATTTTGCTGGCATCTGAGTCTCCTTGCGAAAGGTGAAAAGGTGGAAAGGACCGGGCGCACGCTGACGCGCGAGCCCGCGCTTCGTTATAGGTGCCAGGCGCGGCCGCGACAAGCGCGGCCGGCACGCAAGACTGACTGCGTGCTTGGTGCCGCGGTTCGCTGCCTGCCGGACGCTAGATCCGGCCCAGCACCACCAGCAGCACCACGATCAGGACGATCAGTCCCAGGCCGCCGCTCGGCCAGTAGCCCCAGCCGGAACTGTATGGCCAGGCCGGCAGGGCGCCGATCAGCAGCAGGACAAGAATGATCAGAAGGATGGTGCCGATGCCCATGGCGTGCTCCTTGTTCGTGGATCGGGGAAGCCGCGCGGCTTCCGCTCCGAGGCGGCTCCGCAGAGCCATCCGCTTACCGTTCAGCGTAGAACAAGGGGTGCGGGCATCCCTCCCGGCAGGGGCTGATATCGGTGTAGGAATCGGACGACGCCCAAGTGCGGGCAAGGCGACCCGCACGGCCTGCGCTGGCGGTGTTCAGGCCGTGTTCAGTCCGTGTTCGACCGCATAGACTGCCACCTGCACGCGGCTGGCCAGGTTCAGCTTCTTCAGGATGTTCTGCACGTGGATCTTGACCGTGCTTTCGGCCACGCCCAGGTCGCGCGCGATCTCCTTGTTGCTTTCGCCGCGGGCCAGGCCCTGCACGATCTCGCGCTCGCGCGCGGTCAGCCGCGGCGCTTCGTCCTGGCGCGGCGCGGCCACGGGCGCGGGCGCGCGAAACTGCGCCACCAGCTTGGCGGTCATGCTGTCGGAGATCACCGGCTCGCCGGCGGCGGCGCGGCGGATGGCGGCGATCAGCGCCTCGGTCTCGATGTTCTTGATCAGGTAGCCGCGGGCGCCGCCGCGCAGCGCGGCGGCCAGTTCCTCGGCCTCCTCGGACACGGTCAGCACGATCACCGCGGTCTGCGGCAGGTCTTCGACCAGCAGTTGCAGCGCCTCGAGCCCGGACAGGCCCGGCATGTTCAGGTCCAGCAGGATCACGTCGGGGCGGT
>JABFVP010000463.1 GCA_013362725.1 Cupriavidus sp. | reverse complement strand
GGTTGGTCTCGAGCTTCGACTTGGAGCGCTTGACCGGCTGGCCGTTGAGCTGGGCGATAGCCTGCTGCAGCATGAAGTCGTCCGCCGAGCCGAATTCCACTGGCTTCTTGCGGCGCTCTTTTTCGCGCTCTTCCGGACTCTTCTTGGCGTTCTCTTCTTCCAGGCGGCGCAGTTCCTCGACGCGGCGCTGCTCGCGCTCGGTCATTTCCGGCTCTTCCGATTCCTGCTTGTTGTGCAGGTGGCGCTCGGTGTCGATCTCGCGCGTGATCAGCGCGTCGTCCGGGTCGCCTTCGGGGTTCTGGTCGACCGGGATATCCGGGCGGATGCCCTTGGCCTGGATCGACTTGCCGCTCGGCGTGTAGTAGTACGCGATGGTCAGCTTGATGCCGGTGTCGTTGGTGAGCGGGCGCACCGTCTGCACCGAGCCCTTGCCGAAGGTGGTCTTGCCCATGATCTGGGCGCGGTGGTGATCCTGCAGCGCGCCGGCGACGATCTCGGAGGCCGAGGCGGAGTAGGCGTTGGTCAGCACCACCATCGGGATCTTCTTGTAGAGCGCGGGCAGGTCCTTGAGCGGATCATCTTCCAGCGACGACAGGCGGTAGTTGTTGTACGTTGCCTTGTACACGCGCTTGGCATCGGGCACCTGGCCGTTGGTCGACACCACCGTGGCATCTTCCGGCAGGAATGCCGCGGCCACGCCGACCGCGCCCTGCAGCACGCCGCCGCCGTTGTTGCGCAGGTCCAGCACCAGACCCTTCATGTTGGGGTTCTTCTGCGCCAGCTCGGCGAGCTTGCGCGCCAGGTCGGAAATGGTGCGTTCCTGGAAGCTGGTCAGGCGGATCCAGCCGATATTGTTGTCCAGCATCTTGGCCTTGACCGACTGCACGCGGATTTCGGCGCGCGTGATCGAGACCGGGAAGGTGCGTTCCTCGCTCTTGCGGTAGATCGTCAGCGTGACCTTGGTGCCGGGCTCGCCGCGCATGCGCTTGACCGCCTGCTCCAGCGGCAGGCCGCGCACGGGCTTGTCGTCGATACGGGTGATCAGGTCGCCGGGCTGGATGCCGGCGCGGAAGGCCGGCGTGTCCTCGATCGGGTTGATCACCTTGACCAGGCCTTCTTCCTGCGAGATCTCGATGCCCAGGCCGGCAAAGCGGCCGCGCGTGCCTTCCTGCAGTTCCTTGAAATCCTTCTCGTCCAGGTAGGACGAATGCGGGTCGAGGCTGGCGACCATGCCCTTGATGGCTTCGGTCAGCAGCTTCTTGTCATCGACCGGCTCCACGTACTCGCGCTTGATCTGCCCGAAGATATCGGCCATCAGCCGCAACTGGTCCAGCGGCAGGGGCCCCGATGAATTCTGCGCGGTCGCCGAAATCTGCAGCGTGGCGAGCACGCCGGCGACGAGGCCGACAGAAACTAGGCTGATGTTCTTGAGCGTCTTGCGCATGAGGGCTGCCTGAACTTGTACGCGAAGTACGGGTGTACGGTATGGGGATTATGCCGGCTGCGGCCGCCCGGCGCGGGGCGGTTTGTCCGACAGTATAAGTGCGAGTGGAGAAATGGGCCTGTCCCGTCCCGGCTCAGGGTGGGCGGCCGCACATCCTGGCGCGGCCGCCCGGGCGTATCTCAGCGTGCCTTGCCCTGGCTGGCCACGGCCGCGAGTGAGGCGGCGATGGCTTCCTGGTCACCCAGGTAGTAGTGGCGCAGGGGGCGCAGGTCGGCGTCGAGCTCGTAGACGAGGGGGGTGCCGTTGGGAATATTGAGTCCGACGATGTCGTCATCCGAAATCTGGTCCAGATATTTCACCAGCGCGCGGATGCTGTTGCCATGGGCGGCAATCACCACGCGCTTGCCGGATTGGATGTCGGGGGCGATGGATTCGTTCCACAGCGGCATCACGCGGGCCACGGTGTCCTTCAGGCACTCGGTCAGCGGGATTTCGTTGCGCGGCACATTGGCGTAGCGCGGATCGTCGTACGACGCGCGCGGATCGGTCGGCTCCAGCGCAGGCGGCGGCGTGTCATAGCTGCGGCGCCAGACCAGCACTTGTTCGTCGCCGAACTTGGCGGCCGTCTCGGACTTGTTCAGGCCGGCCAGCGCGCCATAGTGGCGCTCGTTCAGGCGCCATTCGTTGCGCACCGGAATCCACATCAGGTCCATCTCGTCCTGCACGTGCCACAGCGTGCGGATGGCGCGCTTGAGCACCGAGGTATAGGCCACGTCGAAGCCCATGCCGGCTTCCTTGAGCAGCTTGCCGGCCTGGCGCGCTTGGGCGGCGCCGGTCTCGGTCAGGTCGACGTCGACCCAGCCGGTAAAGCGGTTTTCAAGGTTCCACGTGGATTCGCCGTGGCGGATGAGGACGAGCTTGTACATGCTGCTGCTTCCAGAGAGTAGATAACCTGCATGCGTCCGCGCCGTCACCTGGAGGGACCTGTGAAAACAGGCCATGACGGGATTCGGTAAACATCCCATGTCTCGGACAGGCGACAATGGCGGATGGCCGTGCAGCGGCAGGGCCTGGACGCCAAACCGCGTATTTTATAATGCCGCCGACCCAACCTACCGGAAAGCCAACGTGAATTTCTTCGCCGACTATAACAACCTCGCCCTGATCGCCCTCGCCGTGGTGTCGGGCGGCCTGCTGGCCTGGCCCGCGATCTCGCGCAGCGCGGGCGGCAAGTCGGTCAATACGGCCACCGCGACGCAGCTTATCAACAAGCGCGGCGCCGTCGTGGTCGACATCCGCGAGCCTGCCGAGTACGCCAAGGGCCACCTGCCGCAGGCCAAGAGCGCGCCGCTGGCCGACCTGGCCGCGCGCGCCGCCGGGCTTGCAAAGGACAAGGCCGCCCCCATCATCGTCGTATGCCAGACCGGCCAGCGCTCGGGCAAGGCCCAGGCAGCGCTGAAGCAAGCCGGTTACAGTGAGATCTACGCGCTCGAGGGCGGTATTGCCGCCTGGCAGCAGGCGGGCCTGCCGCTGGTGAAGTAAGCGCGGCAACCCGTCGTAACCGTCACGGCGTGTCCCGGCCAGGCCAGGGCGCGCCCATTGCATTCAAGGAGAATCCACATGGCCCGCGTCGTCATGTACAGCACCGTGGTGTGCCCGTATTGCGTCATGGCTGAACGCCTGCTCAAGTCCCGCGGCGTGGAAACGATCGAGAAGATCCTGATCGACCGCGAACCGGGCAAGCGTGAAGAGATGATGAGCCGCACCGGCCGCCGCACCGTGCCGCAGATCTACATCGACGACACCCACGTGGGCGGCTTCGACGACCTCTCGGCGCTCGACCGCCAGGGCGGCCTGATGCCGCTGCTGGCCGCCTGAGCCAGCGCTTTGGGACGGCCCCTGCGCAGAATCGTCTGATTTCGGGCGGGCTGGTCCTGCCATCCCCTCCGGCGCGGGTGAATTCGCCACTCGCGTCATGTACCATATGCGTTTTCCAGCCGGGGACCGGCCGGCCCTGCACGCTGCAGGCGCTGCCGCCGCCGTACCCGACACGCATCCAGCCCATCCTCCCGGAAGCCTTTCATGAGCGACCAGCAAAACACCCAGCAGGACGATCAACCATTCTTCAATATCCAGCGCGTCTACCTGAAGGACATGTCGCTGGAGCAGCCCAACTCGCCGGCCATCTTCCTGGAATCGGAAGCCCCGTCGGTCGAAGTGCAGGTCAACGTCGGCGCTTCGCAGCTGCAGGAAGGCATCTTCGAAGTGGTGGTGACCGGCACCGTGACGACCAAGGTGCAGGACAAGGTCGCTTTCCTGGTTGAAGCGCATCAGGCCGGTATCTTCGATATCCGCAATGTGCCGGTCGAGCAGCTGGATCCGCTGCTGGGCATTGCCTGCCCCACCATCCTCTACCCGTACCTGCGCGGCAATATCGCCGACGTGATCACGCGCGCCGGCTTCCAGGCCATCCACCTGTCGGAAATCAACTTCCAGGCGCTGTACGAGCAACGTCTGCAGGCCGCCATGGAAGAAGCCCAGGGTGCCGAAGGCGGCAACAGCGGCATCGTGATGCCCGACGGCAGCCAGGCTCGCCACTGATCCCGGCGTCCTGCGCCATCCACTGAAACGGGGCTGCGGCCCCGTTTTGCCTTTGGGCTACCATCGTTGGCGCAAGCGGCCAAAGCGCTTGCGCCAACTACTGTTCGAGCTGCCATGAAACTGACCTTCCTGGGTGCCGGGGCGTGGGGCACCGCTCTCGCCAGCCATGCCGCGGCCACCAATGACGTGGTGCTGTGGGGACGCGACCCGGCGCAGCTCGCGGCGCTCGCGGCCACGCGCGAGAACGCTGCCTACCTGCCCGGCGTGACACTGTCCGAACGCCTGGCGGTGCAGGCGGATTTCGAGCAGGCGGTGGCGCACGCCGCTGACGATGCGGACGGCATCGTGGTGGTGGCGACGCCGGTGGCGGGCCTGCGCGAGATGACGCGCCGGCTGGCGGCGCGCGGCGCGAAGCCGGTGTCGATGCTGTGGCTGTGCAAGGGCTTCGAGGCCGGCACCCACCTGCTGCCGCACCAGATGGTGCGGGCCGAGCTCGACGCCGCCGGGCGCACCGGGGGCTTTGCCTATGGCGTGCTGACCGGTCCCAGCTTCGCCCGCGAGGTGGCGCTGGGTCTGCCGTGCGCGCTGACCGTGGCGGGCACCGAGCCCTCGCTGGCGGACCGCGCGCAAGCTGCCTTCCACCATCACGCCATGCGCATCTATGGCAGCGACGACCTGACCGGCGTGGAAGTCGGCGGGGCGGTCAAGAACGTGCTGGCGATCGCCACCGGCGCCAGCGACGGGCTGGGGCTGGGGCTGAACGCGCGCGCCGCGCTGGTGACGCGCGGGCTGGCCGAGATGACGCGGCTGGGCCTGGCGCTGGGCGGCCGGGTCGAGACCTTCATGGGCCTGGCCGGCGTCGGCGACCTGATCCTGACTGCGACGGGAGACCTGTCGCGCAACCGCAAGGTCGGCCAGCAGCTGGCGGCGGGGCAGAGCCTGGAGCAGATCCTGGCCGGCCTGGGCCATGTTGCCGAAGGCGTGCGCTGTGCCCAGGCGGTGGCCGAGCTGGCCGCCACGCATGGCATCGAAATGCCAATCGCGCGCGCCGTCTGCGCGGTGCTGTTCGACGGGCTCAGCGCCGCCGACGCGGTGGCGCAGCTGCTGCAGCGCGACGCGCGCGACGAATGATAGAGCGCCCTTTTTTCTTGTTTCCGAGTTTCCTCCCCGCATGTCAACACGACGACAAGCGCTGATCGCGCTCGCTGCCGCCTGCGTTTGCGGGGCTTCCGGCAGCGCTTTCGCCCAACCGTGGCCGGCACGTCCGCTGCGCATGGTGGTGCCGTTCCCGCCGGGCTCGTCGCCCGACCTGATCGCGCGCATCCTGACCGAAAAGCTGGCCGCAGCGCTGGGGCAGCCGGTGGTGGTGGAAAACCGTCCCGGGGCCGGCGGCAACATCGGCACCGGCATGGTGGCGCGCGCGGCGCCGGACGGCTATACGCTGCTGTTCACCATCAACGGTCCGCTGGTGACTGCGCCCACGCTGTCGCGCAACCTCAACTACGACCCGTTCCGCCAGCTGGCGCCGGTCACGCTGGTGGCGACCTCGCCCAACGTGCTGGTGGTCGATGCAAGGCTGCCGGTACACAACCTGCGCGAGTTCGTCGCGCTCGCGCGGTCCCGGGCGGGGGAACTGAACTATGGCTCGCCCGGCAACGGCAGTGCCTCGCACCTGGCGATGGAGCAGCTGAAGGCGATGGCGGGTGTCGACCTGCAGCATGTGCCGTATCCCGGCTTCCCGCAGGTCACCACGGCGATGGTCGGCGGACAGGTGCAGGCAGCCTTCATGGTGCCGGCGATCGCGATGCCGCAGGTCAACGCCGGCAAGCTGCGCGTGCTGGCGGTGACCACCACGGGGCGCACCGCGGTGCTGCCGTCGGTGCCTACGGTGGCGGAATCGGGCTACCCCGGCTTCGAGGCGATTTCGTGGCAGGCGGTGCTGGCGCCCGCGGGTACGCCGCAGGCGGTGATCGACCGGCTCTATCGAGAACTGGTGGCCATCATCGGCAGCGCCGACGTGCGTGACAAGATGCGCGCGCAGTATTTCGTGCCGGCCGGGACGGCACCGGCGTCGCTGCGGCAGACCATGGCGAGCGAGAAGGCGCGCTGGGACAAGGTGATCCACGCAGCCGGCGTGCAGCCTGAGTAAGCCCGCCGCGGCAGTTTCAGCTGCCGCCCTCGAAGCCGTTCTGCCGCCAGGCTTCGAACACCACCACCGCGACCGTGTTCGACAGGTTCAGGCTGCGGTTGTCCGGCCGCATCGGCAGCCGGATGCGCTGCGCCGGCGGGAACCACTCGCGGCGCTCGGGCGACAGTCCGCGCGTCTCGGAGCCGAACACGAACCAGTCGCCCGGCCGGAACGCCACCTGGCCGAACGGCGTGGAACCGCGCGTGGTCAGGGCGAACATGCGCGTCGGGTCGGGTTGCTCGCTGGCCATCAGCGCGTCCCAGCTGTCGTGCACGCGCATGGTGGCGTACTCGTGATAGTCCAGCCCCGCGCGGCGCATGCGTGCGTCTTCCAGCGGAAACCCCAGGGGTTTGACCAGGTGCAGCTGCGCGCCGGTGTTGGCACACAGGCGGATCACATTGCCGGTATTGGGCGGGATTTCCGGTTCGACCAGGACGACGTGGAACATGATGCGGGGCGATGGCGGGCGCTCGGGCGCCCTTCGTCAGAACGGTGCGCAGCTTACCGCGCGCCTGTGCCCCTGTCATCCCGCCCGCTACGGCGTGCGCAGCGCGACGATCACGCTGACCCGGGTAGCGCCCTGCGCCTTGAGCGCGGCGGCGGCCTCGTGCAGGGTCGCGCCGGAAGTCATCACGTCGTCGACCAGTGCTACGTGCAGGCCGTCCAGCCGCGTCGTGCGAGTGGCGGCAAGGGCGCCGCGCAGGTTGGCCTGGCGCGCGGCCAG
>JABFVP010000408.1 GCA_013362725.1 Cupriavidus sp. | reverse complement strand
CCGCCGTACCGAAGACCGCCCCGGCCGCTGCCGCTGCCGCCGGACCCGCTTACTCGCTGCCCCAGCTGCTCGACCTGGCCCAGTCCACCAACAAGGGCGTGGCCGCCGCCGAAGCCAATGTCGACGCGGCCAGCGCCGCCATCAGCAGCGCCCGCGCCTATCCGAATCCGCAGGTGGAGGTGATGTATGGCCGCATGTCCGGCAAGCAGCCGGGCGTGGCCAGCGGCAATGCGCCCAGCTATGCGGTGGTGCAGAAGTTCGATTACCCGCACCAGCGCAGCTTGCGCGAGGCCATGGCGACGCGCGGCCTGGAATCGTCGCAGGCGCTGCGGCAGGGCTTCCGCGCGGACCTGGCCGCACGCGTGAAAACCGCCTACTACGACGTGCTGCGCCGCGAGAGCGAACTGCACGCGGCCGAGGAAGACCTGGCGATGATGCGCCAGATCCATTCGCGCGCACGCCTGCGCGTGGAGGTGGGCGAGGCCCCGCGCTACGAGCTGATCAAGGCCGAAACCGAGCTGCTGGCGTCGCAGAAAAGCCAGCAGACCGCCGAGCTGCGCGTCAACCAGGCCAAGGCCGCGCTGCGCCAGCAGGTCGGCGGCGCCATGCCGGCGCAGTTCTCGCTGGCGGGCACGCTGGGCCACGCGCCCGACGTGCCGCCGCTGCCGGCGCTGCGCGACACCATGACCGCCAGCAACGCCGAACTGGTCCAGCGCCGCATGGAGCTGGAGCGCGCGCAGCTGGGCGTCGATTACCAGAAGTCGCTGCGCTGGCCCGAAGTGGCGCTGCGCGCCAGCACTGACCGCCAGCCCGACAATAACGTCTCGCAGATCGGCCTGATCCTGACCATCCCGCTGTGGGACCGCCGCCGCGGCCCGGTGGGCGAAGCCACCGCGCAGGCCACGCAGGCGCGCAGCGCGCTGGAGATGCGCGAGTTCGAGCTGACGCAGGAACTGGAAGCGGCCTACCGCCAGTACGAGATCAACCAGGCCCAGGTGACGGCGCTGGAGTCCGGCATCGTGCGCGAGGCCGAGTCGGCGCTGGGCGTGGCCGAGGCCGCCTACCGCTTCGGCGAGCGCGGCATCCTGGACTACCTCGATGCCCAGCGCGTGCTGCGTGGCGCGCGCAATGAGCTGATCGCCGCGCAGTATGACCTGCAGCTGGCCGCGATCCAGATCGAAAAGCTTATGTCGACCGCCCCGGGCGCCACCGCCGCGCCCGGCCTGCAGCCGACGTCCAACATCGAACAGAAATAACCATGCGTCCCAATTTCCTGCTTTCGCTGACGGCCGCCGCCGTCCTGACGTTCAGCCTGGCGGCCTGTTCCGATAAACCCGAGCCGGTGGCCGAGGCGCCCAAGCTGCCGCCCGGCGTGATCCAGCCCGAGGGCAACCTGCAGAAGGGCCTGAAGGTGGCCCCGGTGGCCACATCCCCGTTCAGCGAGATGCTGCGCGTGGCCGGCCGCATCGATTTCGACGAGCAGCGCGTGTCGCGCATCGGCGCCAGCGTGACCGGCCGCGTCACCGACCTTTATGCCACGCTGGGCCAGGAAGTGAAGGCCGGCCAGGTGCTGGCGCGCCTGCACAGCAGCGAGCTGGGCGCGGCGCAGATGGCGTTCCTGAAGAGCGAGGCCCAGACCGAGCTGCAAGACCGCAACGCCGAGCGCGCGCGCCAGCTGTTTGCCGCCGACGTGATCGGCCGCGGCGAACTGCAGCGCCGCGAGAGCGAACTGGCGATCGCCTCGGCCGAGATGCGCGCCTACCGCGACCAGCTGCGCGTGCTGGGCATGTCGGCAACCTCGATCGCGCAACTGGCCAAGAGCGGCAGCATCAATTCGCATTCGCCCGTGTATTCGAGCATCAGCGGCACCGTGGTCGAGCGCAACGTGGCGCAGGGCCAGGTGGTGCAGCCGGCCGACGCGCTCTACACCGTGGCCGACCTGTCGCGCGTATGGGTGGTGGCCGAGGTGCCCGAGCAGCAGGCCGCGCAGGTGGCCGAAGGCCAGAGCGTCGAGATCGAGGTGCCGTCGCTGGCCAACGGCGCCGGGCGCCAAACCATCACTGGCAAGCTCATCTACGTGGGCCGCACGGTCAACCCGCAGTCGCGCACGGTGCTGGTCCGCACCGAGCTGGAGAACCGCGAGGGCCGGCTCAAGCCCGCCATGCTGGCCAGCATGCTGATTGCCGGCAAGCCGGTCGACCAGCTGGTGGTGCCGGCGGCGGCGGTGGTGCGCGACGGCAATGACGAAATGGTCTATGTCGAGATGCCGGGCAACAAGTACCGCCTGACCCGCGTCAAGCTGGGCGCCGAGAGCGATGGCATGCGCGTGGTCCAGAACGGCGTGAAGGCCGGCGACCGCATCGTGGTCGAGGGCGCCTTCCACCTGGACAACGAGCGCAAGCGCCTCGAACAAGGGTAATCGGCCATGATGAAATCCCTAGTCGAAGCCGCCATCAAGCAGCGGCTGGTGGTGTGCGTCCTTGCCGTGGTGCTGTTCTTCTTCGGCCTGCGCGCTGCCACCAAGTTGTCGGTGGATGCGTTCCCCGACGTGACCAACGTGCAGGTGCAGATCGCCACCGAAGCCGCGGGCCGTTCGCCCGAGGAAGTGGAGCGCTTTGTCACCGTACCGGTGGAAATGGCCATGACCGGCCTGCCTGGCCTGGAAGAGATGCGCTCGCTGAACAAGGCGGGCCTGTCGCTGATCACGCTGGTGTTCACCGATGCCACCGACGTGTATTTCGCGCGCCAGCTGGTGATGGAGCGCCTGATCGAGGTGGGGGGGCGCATGCCGGAAGGCGTCACGCCCGTGTTGGGGCCGGTCTCGACCGGCCTGGGCGAGGTCTACCAGTACACGCTGGACCGCGCCGACGACGGCAACCGCGAACTGACCCAGGAAGAGCTGGCCGAGCGCCGCATTGCCCAGGACTGGGTGGTGCGTCCGCTGCTGCGCTCGATTCCCGGCGTGGCCGAGATCAACTCGCAGGGCGGCTACGTGCGCCAGTACCAGGCGCTGGTCAACCCGGAGCGCATGCGCCATTACAGCGTGTCGATCCAGCAGGTCTACGAGGCACTGGCGCGCAACAACGCCAACTCCGGCGGCGGCGTGCTGCCGCACTACGCCGAGCAGTACCTGATCCGCGGCGTCGGCCTGGCCAAGGGCGTCGACGACCTCGGCAGCATCGTGCTGAAGGAAGTCAACGGCACGCCGGTGTACCTGCGCGACGTCGCCAACGTCACCATCGGCCATGAGGTGCGCCAGGGCGCGCTGGTCAAGAACGGCCAGACCGAGGCGGTCGGCGGCATCGTCATGATGATGCGCGGCGGCAATGCCAAGGAAGTGGTCAGCCGCGTCAAGGCCCGCGTCGCCGAGATCAACGAGCGCGGCATGCTGCCGGGCAAGCTGCAGATCGTGCCGTACTACGACCGCAGCGAACTGGTCGACGCGGCGCTGTGGACGGTGACCAAGGTGCTGCTCGAAGGCGTGGTGCTGGTGGTGATCGTGCTGTTCCTGTTCCTGGGCGACGTGCGTTCGTCGGTGATCGTGCTGGCCACGCTGGTGCTGACGCCATTGCTGACATTCATGGTGATGAACGAGGCCGGGCTGTCGGCCAACCTGATGTCGCTGGGGGGGCTGGCGATCGCCATCGGCCTGATGGTCGACGGCTCGGTGGTGGTGGTCGAGAACGCGTTCGAGCGGCTCGGCCACAAGGAGCCCGGGCTGACCAAGACCGAGATCCTGGTCAAGGCGGTGCAGGAAGTGGCCACGCCGGTGATCGTCGGCGTCGGCATCATCATCCTGGTGTTCCTGCCGCTGATGACGCTGTCGGGCATGGAAGGCAAGATGTTCGCGCCGCTGGCGTTCACCATCTCGATCGCGCTGGCGATTTCGCTGTTCCTGTCGCTGACGCTGTCGCCGGTGCTGTCGTCGTACCTGCTCAAGGGCGGTGCCGAGCACGACACGCGCGTGATCGCCTTCATGAAGCGCCATTACCTGCGCCTGTTGCACTGGGCACTGGGCAACAGCCGCAAGACCGTGCTCAGCGCGGTCGCGGCCTTCATTGCCACGCTGCTGATCGTGCCGCTGCTCGGTACCTCGTTCATTCCGGAAATGAAGGAAGGCTCGATCGTGCCCGCGATCGACCGCGTGCCCAACATCTCGCTGGAAGAGTCGATCAAGCTGGAGAAGGAAGCCAACAAGCTGGTGCTGGGCGTGCCGGGCGTGAAGTCGGTGGTGTCGGGCGTGGGCCGCGGCGAAAGCCCGGCGGATCCGCAGGGCCAGAACGAATCGACCCCGATCGCCAGCCTGAAGGACCGCGACGAGTGGCCCGACGGCTGGACCCAGGACGATATCGCCAACGCCATCCGCGAAAAGCTCAAGGCCATTCCGGGCGTGCAGATCGTGATGGCGCAGCCGATCTCGGACCGCGTCGACGAAATGGTTAGCGGCGTGCGTTCCGACGTGGCGGTGAAGGTGTTCGGCGATGACCTGGACAAGCTGCGCGAGCTGGCGGGCGAGATCGCCCGCGTCGCCGGCGGCATCCAGGGCTCGCAGGATATCCGCATCGAGCGCGTGTCGGGCCAGCAGTACCTGTCGATCGAGATCGACCGCCAGGCGATTGCGCGCTATGGGCTGAACGTCTCGGACATCCACGACGTGATCGAGATCGCCATCGGCGGCAAGCGCGCCACGGACATCTTCGAAGGCGAGCGCCGCTTTGCGGCGGCGGTGCGCCTGCCGGACGAGTTCCGCAACAACGTGCAGTCGATCCGCCAGCTGCTGGTGAACACGCCGGACGGCACGCAGGTGCCGCTGCAGAGCGTGGCCAGGATCGAAGTCAACGACGGCCCGGCGCAGATCAGCCGTGAAATGGCCAAGCGCCGCGTGGTAGTGATGATCAACGTGAAGGACCGCGACCTCGGCGGCTTCGTTGCCGAGCTGCAGCAGGCTACCGCGTCAAAGGTCAAGCTGCCGGAGGGCTACTACCTGGAGTGGGGCGGCCAGTTCCAGAACATGGAACGCGCCATGGGCCACCTGAAGATCATCGTGCCGGTCACCATCGCCGCGATTTTCTTCCTGCTGTTCCTGCTGTTCAATTCGCTGCGCTTTGCCACGCTGATCATCACGGTGCTGCCGTTCGCATCGATCGGCGGGATCATCGGCCTGTTCGTCACCGGCGAATACCTGTCGGTGCCGGCGTCGGTGGGCTTTATCGCGCTGTGGGGCATGGCGGTGCTGAACGGGGTGGTGCTGGTGTCGTACATCCGCACGCTGCGTGATTCGGGCCTGTCGCTCGACGAGGCGGTGGTGCAGGGCGCGACGCAGCGTTTCCGCCCGGTGATGATGACCGCGACCATCGCCATGCTGGGCCTGGTGCCGTTCCTGTTCTCGACCGGTCCGGGTTCCGAGGTTCAGCGGCCACTGGCGGTGGTGGTGATCGGCGGGCTGATTACGTCGACGCTGCTGACGCTGGTGATGGTGCCTACGCTGTATCGGTGGTTCGATGATCGGAAGCCGGATCCGACGCGGGATGTGCCGGTGTAAGACGAGCTCGCTGATCTGAATCGACCGCTTGTTTGCTCCCCTCTCCCGCCTGCGGGAGAGGGGCCGGGGGAGAGGGCAGGCACTGGCATACCGACGCGCATCACTTCGTCGATACACCGGCCCTCTCCCCAACTCTCTCCCGCAAGCGGGAGAGGGAGTACGCAAGCGGTCGATCAAGGACCGGTGTGCCTGGCAATTGCTCCAAAGACAACGCCCCATGCAAGTCGCTGCTGGCATGGGGCGTTTTTCTTTTCCGTGGTGGATCTACGCCAGCCGCATCTCCAGCTGCCGCGTCCACAGTTCCAGCACGAAATCCGGCTCCTCATGCCGTATATGCCGATACAGCCCGCGCTGCGCGCCGATCGCGTCATGCACCGCCTGCGCGGTGATCTGCTGCTCGGCGAACGGATGGCGGAAATGGCAGGCGACGATGACGCCGTCGTCGGCCAGCGCGCGCGCGGCCATGGCGGCGACCTCGTGCCAGTCTGGCTTGGGAAAGTAGTAGCCCAGTTCGGAAAACACCATCAGGTCGAAGCTGCCGTCCGGCCACTGCTGCGGCAATTCGCCGGTCAGCACGCGTGCGTGCGGGAACGGTGCCAGCCGTTGCCGCGCCTGTTCGGCGGCGCTCTCGGCCAGTTCCATTGCTACCAGCGCATCGCAGCGCGGCGCCAGCGCCACGCTCAGGTGGCCGCCGCCGCAGCCGGGCTCGAAGGCGCGGGCGAAGCGCTCGCGCGGCAGCGTGGCCAGCAGCAGGGCGCGCTTGCGCGTTTCGTACCAGCGCGTGCCGATGCCCCAGGGATCCTCGTTGCGGCCGTACAGGCCGGCGAAATAGTCGCGGTCGACCGGCATGGCGGCAGGCCTCAGTAGCCGTAGTACGGCGCCTCGCGGTAGTAGCCCGAAGGCTGCGGGGCGCACGGCACGTAGGCGCGGTCGTAGTCGCGGTAGCAATAGCCGGGCGGCACCGCCGGCGCCGCGTACGAGACCGGCGCGGGCGCATAGGTCACGGGCGGCGGCGCCACCGGTGCCGCCACCACCGGTCCCGAGGCCAGCATGGCGCCCAGCGCCAGGCCGGCCAGCGCGCCCACCGCCAGCACCGCGCCGGCGTTGGAGCCGCCATGGTGGTGGTACCGGTCGCGTGCGGAGGCGGAGCCGGCGGCTACCAGGGACGCGGCCAGGACCGCCGCGGCGACGATGCGGGTGGAGGGGCGCATTTCGAACTCCTTGTCATGCACAGCTTGTGTTCCTGAATGATGGACGCAAACCGGCGATCAAGGTGTTTCGGGCCCCGGGTCGACTTGTTAGCTTTGTAACCGCGGCTTTTTGGACCTGCCTTTTTTAACACCGTGTAAGGCGCGGTAAAAAGGTCCGTGCGTGAAACGGCTTATCCGACGCTTTCGGCCAGCGCGCCTAGCCCGCGCGCACTGGCGGCAAGCTCGCCGGCCAGCGCCGCGACCAGCTCCGCCGCCGGCAAC
>JABFVP010000264.1 GCA_013362725.1 Cupriavidus sp. | reverse complement strand
GGGAATGATGTTGTACTGGGTGATGCCCTCGGGGTTGGCGAGCCGCTGCACCTGTACTTCGACTGGCGGCTTGCCGCCCGCCAGCGGCGCCAGCGCTCCCTTCAGGTCGTGCGCGGCGACGCGGTAGGGCAGCTGCGCCAGCGCCGCGATGGCCTGGCCGGTGGCGCCCGGGTCGGTGGCATCGGCCTCGACCAGCAGCGCCGGCCGCTCGCCGCGCAGCAGCCGGCGCGTGAAGTCGGGCGGGATGGTCAGCACGAACTGCACCTCGCCCTTCATCAGCGCCTCGCGCCCGGCGCGCTCGTCGGGCAGCGTGCCGACCAGCCGGAAGTAGGTCGACTGCGCCATGCTGGCGACGAACGTGCGCGTGAACTCGCTCTGGTCGGCGGCGATTACCGCGGTCGGCAGATGGCGCGGATCGGTGTTGATGGCAAAGCCGAACAGCAGCAGCTGCATGATCGGCAGGCCCACGACCATGCCGAAGGTGACGCGGTCGCGCCGCAGCTGCAGGAATTCCTTCAGCACGATGCTCCACCAGCGCTGCAGCGAGAAGCGTGCGGACGTTGAAGCATTGGCCGGCGTCATGACGCGTCCTTTTTCTTGCGCGCCATGTTGTCCTCGGCGCCGCTCATCATGTGGATGAACACGTCTTCCAGGCTGGTCTGGGCCTGTTCGATGCGCCGGCCCGGGCCGGCCAGGCGCGCCAGGGTGTCGGCCAGGGCCTGCGCATCGCGCCCGGTCACGTGCAGCGCGGTGCCGAAGGCGACGGTCTGCTCCACGCCCGGCGCGCCCTGCAGCTGCGCCGACAGCGCCGCGAGGTCGTCGCCCTCCACGCTCCAGGTCGACAACTGCTGGCTTGCCACCACTTCATCGGCGGTGCCCTGCGCCAGCAGCCTGCCGTACGCGATATAGGCCAGCTTGTGGCAGCGCTCGGCGTCGTCCAGGTAGTGCGTGCTGACCAGCACCGAGATGCCGCGCGCGGCCAGCTGGTGCAGCTGCTCCCAGAAGTCGCGCCGCGCCTTGGGATCGACGCCGGCGGTGGGCTCGTCGAGCAGCAGCAGCTCGGGCTCGTGCAGCACCGCCCGGCAGACCGCCACCCGCTGCACCATCCCGCGCGACAGCGTGTGCACGGGCTCGTCCGCCCGCCGCGTCATCCCGACCGCCTCCAGCAGCGCCTCGACACGTGCGCCACGTGCCCCCAGCCCGTGCAACCGGGCGCCGAGCGCGTCGCCAGCCCCAGGTCCTCGAGCGCGCGCTCGACGGCCTCGCGCCGGTTGGGCATGCCGTACACGCGCGCAACGAAGTCCAGGTTCTCGCGGATCGACAGGTCGTCCCAGTACGAGAACTTCTGCGTCATGTAGCCGACGCGGCGCTTGATCTCGTCGGATTCGGTCAGGATGTCGTAACCCAGGCAGGTGCCCGCGCCGGAATCCGGCGTCAGCAACCCGCACATCATGCGGATCGAGGTGGTCTTGCCGCTGCCGTTGGGACCGAGGAAGCCGAAGATCTCGCCGCGCCCGACCTGCAGGCTGAGGTCGTTGACCACATGCTTGTCGCCGAAGTGCTTGTTCAGCCCACGCACGTCGATGGCGAGGCCGAGGCTGTTGCCGTTGCGGTTCGCGCTGGTGTTCATTGCCGCACCACTTCGACCGGCTGGCCGGGACGCAGCTTGGACGCATCGGCGGCTGAGGGGCGCGCCTCGACCAGGAACACCAGCTTGCGCCGGGTCTCGTTGCTGTAGATCACCGGCGGCGTGTACTCGGCCTCGTTGGCGACATAGTTGATGGTGGCGGCCACCGGCGCGGCACAGCCGTCGCAGCGCACCTGCAGCGCCTGGCCGTTGCGCAGCGCGCCGACCATGGTTTCCGGCACATAGAAGCGGACCTTGACGTTGCCCGGCGGCAGCATGCGCACCACCGGGCTGCCCGCCGGCACCCATTCGCCGAGGCGGTAGGGCACGTCGTAGACCAGCCCCGCCTGCGTCGCGGCGACGGTCTTGCGCGACAGCTTCCACTGCGCCTGCGCCAATGCCGCGCGCGCGGCCGCCACTTGCGCGGCCTGCGCTGCCTGCTGCGCATCGCGTCCCGGCAGGCGCGCCACGTCGATATCGCGCTGCAGTTCGCGCACGCGCGCGGCGTCGCTGCTGGCCTGCGCTCGCGATTCGTCGAGCTGCGACTGGGCGATGCCGCCGATCTCGTACTGGCGCTGGTCGCGCCGCAAGGCCGCGGCGCTGCGCTGCGCCTGGGCCTGCGCCTGTGCGAGCTGGGCCCGGCTGACCTCGACTTCGAGCGGGCGCTTGCCGGTCTTCAGGTCCTGCAGCGTGGCTTCGGCGGCGCGCAGCTGGTCCTCGGCCTGCTGGCGCGCGGCGCGCTCGTCGTCGGCTTCCAGCGCGAATAGCGCGGCGCCCTGGCCGACCTGCTGGCCGCGCTGCACCGAAAGCGCGTCGAGGCGCCCGGCAAAGGGCGAGGCGACGCTGACGAATTCGCCTTCGACGTAGCCTTGCCAGCTATCGGTGCGTGCGTTGCCGCAAGCGGCGGCAAGCAGGGCGGCGCCGAGCAGGGCAGTGGCGCGCAACGCCGTGCGCGGGCGCGGACGATGGAGGGAAGCAGCGTGGTTCATGCGGACTCCGGAGAATGCCGGGCCGTGCGGCCCTTCCGTCTGGCGGCGCCTGCGGGCGTGTTCGGGTTTGCCGTTGCCGGCGCCGCGGACAGCCCATGCGTCAGCAGCGCCGTGACATGGCGCACCAGCGCGTCGGTATCGACCGCTTCCGCGCCGGGCAGCCGGCGCCAGATATGCGTGGTGGCCAGCGGCAGCAGCGTCAGCCCGATCAGCGACGGCACCACCAGTGCCGGCTCCAGGCCGGAGTTGAGCTGGCCGCGCGCAATCGCCGCCGCCAGCGGCGCCATTAGCGCGCCGGCGCGTTCCAGCGCAAAGCGCTTGAGCACGCGCTCGCGCAGCGCGCCGTCGTCGCTGGCCACTTCGCGGATCCACAAGCCCGGAAACCAGGGGGCATCGGCGACGGCGCGGATCAGCCGGGTGGCGATGCCGACCAGCATCTCCAGCGGCTCGGCGCCGGGCTCGCTGCCGGCAAAGAAGCGGGCCACCAGCGGTTGCACTTTCTCCTCGATCACGGCATCGAGCAGCAGGTCGCGGTCGCTGAAGTAGTAGTGCACCAGTGCCGGGGTGACGCCAGCCAGCGCCGCGATGGCCTTGACCGGCGTGCCGGCCACGCCCTGCCGCGAGAACAGCTCGGTGGCGGCGTCGAGGATGCGCTCGCGCTGGCCGGGCTGGCCTGCCGCCGGGCGGCCCGGGCTGCGCCTGGGGGGCTTGGGAGAGGCGGGTTTGCGAGGCATGGCGGTTGGTTTGGCGGAACTGGGGTGTTCAGCTCATATTAATTTTTGCGTTAATTAATTCAAGGACGGTTACAACTTCGGGCGCGGACGGATGGCCCGCGTTGTCAGGGGTGCTGTATCGGGGATTTTTCGAACAGGGCCAGCAAGCAACGTTGCCGCTGCACGTGGCGCAGGACGGTCCCCTCTCCCGCTTGCGGGAGAGGGGAGCAAACCGGCGCGGTAAAGAGCTACGCCGCGAACTACCGAGGAGAACTACGGTCGAGACCTACCGGAAAACGCCGGCCTACTGCCGCGCATTCCGCTTGTTATCCGGCCACGCCGTATTGAAGTTGGTGCGGAACGGATTGATATCCAGGCCCCCGCGCCGCGTATAGCGCGCATACACCGCCAGCTTGACCGGCTTGCACTGGCGCATCACGTCCATGAAGATGCGCTCGACGCATTGCTCGTGGAACTCGTTGTGGTTGCGGAACGAGATCAGGTACTTGAGCAGGCCTTCCTGGTTGATCGGCGCGCCGACGTAGCGGATCTGCACGCTGCCCCAGTCCGGCTGGCCGGTCACCAGGCAGTTGGACTTGAGCAGGTGCGACACCAGCGTTTCTTCCACCGGCGTTTCTTCCTGGTCGGCGCTGAGCAGTTCCGGCGCGGGCTCGTAGCGGTCCACCTCGATGTCGAGGCGGTCGAGCAGCAGGCCGTCGAGCTCGCCCATCTTCTGCGTGCCCAGCTCCGCTTCGGTTACCAGCCGCACCTGCACGGTGCCGCCGGTGGCTTCGGACAGGTCGTGGTGCAGCAGTTGCTGCAGCGCTTCGGGCGAAGCGATGCGGGTCTGGTTGAACGAGTTCAGGTAGAGCTTGAACGACTTGGACTCGACGATGTTGGGCGTATCCGACGGGATGATGAAGGTGGCCAGCGCCACCTGCGGCTTGCCCTTCAGGTTCAGCCACGACAGTTCGTACGCGTTCCAGAGGTCGACGCCGAAGAACGGCACCGGCCTGCCCTCGGGCAAGCCGATCTCGGTGCGCTTGGGCTGGCGCGGGATCGGGAACAGCAGGGTGGCGTCGTACTCGGTCTTGTAGGCCGAGGGCTTGCCCAGCGGCGAGTGTTCGGGGAGGCTCATGGGGCGCTCGGCGGAAATCGGGACAGCAATCGGGACAGCAATCAGGACAGGAACAGCTTGTACACCGGGTTGTCGGTCTCGTCCCAGTGTACGTAACCGAGCGTCGAAAGGAAGGCGCGGAAGGCGCGCTTCTCGTTCTTCGGCACCTGGATGCCGACCAGGATGTTGGAGGTGTCGGCACCCTGGTTGCGGTAGTGGAACAGGCTGATGTTCCAGTTCGGGCTCATGCTCGACAGGAACTTCATCAGCGCGCCCGGGCGCTCGGGGAACTCGAAGCGGTACAGCAGCTCGTCGTGCGCCAGCGCCGAGCGCCCGCCCACCATGTAGCGGATATGCTGCTTGGCAAGCTCGTCGTTGGACAGGTCGAGCGTGTCGAAGCCGTGCTTGCGGAAGCTGGCGGCGATCTTGTCGTTCTCGGCGCGGCTCGCGATCTGCACGCCGACGAAGATATGCGCCATGCTGGTGTCGGCGATGCGGTAGTTGAACTCGGTCACGTTGCGCGTGCCGACCAGCTCGCAGAAACGCTTGAAGCTGCCGCGCTCTTCCGGGATGGTCACGGCGAACACGCCTTCGCGGGCCTCGCCCACCTCGGCACGTTCGGCGACGAAGCGCAGGCGGTCAAAGTTCATGTTGGCGCCGCAGGCGATCGCCACCAGGTGCTCGCCCTTGAGCTTCTCGCGCTCGGCATACGCCTTCAGGCCCGCCACCGCCAGCGCGCCGGCCGGCTCGAGGATGCTGCGGGTGTCCTGGAACACGTCCTTCACGCCCGCGCAGATCGCGTCGGTATCGCACAGGATGATGTCGTCGACCAGTTCGCGCGTGACGCGGAAGGTCTCCTTGCCGACCAGCTTCACCGCGGTGCCGTCCGAAAACAGGCCCACTTCCTTCAGCTCTATGCGCTTGCCGGCATCGACCGAGCGCTTCATCGCGTCCGAATCGACGGTCTGCACGCCGATGACCTTGATCTCGGGCCGCACCGCCTTGATGTACGCGGCGACGCCCGAGATCAAGCCGCCGCCGCCGATGGCGACGAACACGGCATGGATCGGGCCCGGGTGCTGGCGCAGGATCTCCATGGCGATGGTGCCCTGGCCGGCGATCACCTCGGGATCGTCGAACGGGTGGATGAAGGTCAGCTTGTGCTTTTTCTCCAGCACCGCGGCGTGGTTGTAGGCGTCGCTATAGGACTCGCCGTGCAGCACGATCTCGACCCACTGGCCACCGCGCTCGCGCACGGCGTCGATCTTTACCTGCGGCGTGGTCACCGGCATGGCGATGATGGCCTTGCATTGCAGCCGGGCCGCGGCCAGCGCCACGCCCTGTGCGTGGTTGCCGGCCGATGCGGCGATCACGCCGCGCTTGAGCTCTTCCGGCGACAGCGAGGCCATCTTGTTGTATGCGCCGCGCAGCTTGAAGGAGAAGACCGGCTGGGTGTCCTCGCGCTTGAACCAGACCGAGTTGCCGGTGCGCGCCGACAGCTGGTGCGCATAGGTCAGTTCGGTCTCCTGCGCCACGTCATAGACCTTGGCGGTCAGGATCTTCTTCAAATAATCGGGTCGGGCGGCGGACTGGCGGGTCATGGTCTCGGGGCTGGCCGGCGCGCGCAGAGAAGACGCGCAAAAAAGCCGGGAAATTCTGGCGGAAACCGTCAATGATAAAGGATGCCGGCCCCGGGTACCCGGGCGGGGCGGCGCAGCCGCCGCCTGGCGGCGGTGCCACGGCGCGCGGCACTGGCCGGTGGAGTGGATCGGCATTCACTCGGGCATGGTGCGGGCGGGTCGCCGGGTTGCCGGACTTGCATCCGCGCCGGGTTGCGCTTGCGTCATGTAGGACGGCGCCCGGTGGACGCCGGTCAAAACGACGTGTTACGGTTTTACGCGATGCCACAGCTACCGCTAATCGAACCCAATACCGCCCTGTTTCTCGACTTCGACGGCACGCTGGCCGACCTGGCCCCGCGGCCGGAACTGGTGCAGGTCGAACCAGAACTGGTCGGCACGCTGCGCACGCTGTACCAGCGGCTGGACGGCGCGCTGGCCGTCATCTCCGGGCGGCCGATCATCGAACTCGACCACTTCCTGCAGCCGCTGCAATTGCCCGCGGCCGGCATCCACGGCGCCGAATTCCGCACCGACGGCGGCATGGTGTCCAAGACCGAGGCCCCCGGGCTCGAACCGCTGATTCCCCACCTGGAAGCGCTGGTGCGCGCCTACCCGGCGCTGCGGCTGGAGCGCAAGTCGGTCGCGGTCGCGATCCACTACCGGCAGGCGCCGGAACTGGCCGGCATCGTCGATGCCGCGGTCACTGACGTATTGCGCCATGCGGTCGGGCTGGAAGCGCTGCCGGGCAAGATGGTGGTAGAGATCAAGCCGGCCGGCGTCGACAAGGGCGATGCCATCGCGGCCTTCATGAAGGCCGCGCCGTTTGCCGAGCGCGTGCCGCTCTTTGCCGGCGACGACATGACCGACGAGCCCGGCTTCGCCGCGGTGCGCAAGCTGGGCGGCCTGGGCGTGCTGGTGGGGCAGCGCGAGACCGTCGCGGCGGTGAGCGT
>JABFVP010000074.1 GCA_013362725.1 Cupriavidus sp. | reverse complement strand
AGCGTGGCGGCCTCGGTGGCGAGGTTGACGGCGACGTCGCGCACGCCCGGCACCCTGGCCAGGGCCTTTTCGACGCGTCCCACGCAGGAGGCGCAGGTCATGCCCTCGACCGGCAGCCGCCACTCGGGCATGGCGTCGGCAGGCGGGTTGCGGTCCGTGCGGACCGGTTGGGAAGCGAGCACAGCGCTGGAATCTGGCATGGTTCTGAGTCATCCACAGTGTCGATGTCAGCATCATGGACCTTACCATCATTGGAAGGTCAAGGCTCGCTGCAGATGACGCGAGCGCCACGTCAAGGCCAGAAATTTCTTCTTGCGCTTCCCATCGTGGCAAGGTTCACACTGTGTCTGTCGCGGCCCGTTGCCGCGTTTCCATCCCGTACAGGAGCGTTCCAACATGATCCAGTTCCAGGTAGAAGGCATGACGTGCAACCACTGCGTCGGCGCGATCACGCGTGCCGTGCTCGCCGTCGACCCCGCCGCGCGCGTCAGCGCGGATGTGCCGGCCCAGTCGGTTCGTGTCGACAGTGGCGCCGACACGCAGAAGCTGCGCGAGGCCATCGAGGAAGCCGGCTATCCGGTCAAGTCGGTGGCCTGAGCCGTCGCTTCTCCAGCAAAAAGGGCGCCCCAAGGCGCCCTTCTGTTCATCCTGCGGTGTGCCGCGCTCAGAAGCGGTAGCCCACGTTCAGGAACGTCACCACCGGATCGATCTTGATCTTGGTGTGCGACTGGATCGTCACCGGCCCGGCCTGGGTGGTGAACGACGCCCGCGTCGACAGCGGCACGTAGGACACCGACAGCCCGACGAACCAGTTGTCGTTGATGGCGTAGTTGGCGCCGATATTGAACACCGGGTTCCACGACGACTTGGCGCTGGCAGTCATGCGTGCGCCCGGCGCGAACTCGCGGTTGACGAAGTCCTGGTTGGTGATGGTCTCGCCGGTGAACCAGGTGTAGTTCACGCCGATGCCGACATAAGGCCGGAATTTGGTCTTGGCCTCGAAGAAGTGGTACTTGACCACCAGTGCCGGACTCCACTGCTTGACCGAGCCCAGCTTGCCATATTGGGCGTAGTTGCCGGTGCCCTTGACATCATGCTTCGGCGGAATGCCGACGACGAATTCGCCGGAAATGTTGTCGGTAAAGTAATGGCTGAATGCCAGGCCGAGCGTGTCGGCGGATTCGATCTTTGCGCCGGTGTTGGGCCGGGTCATGCCAACCGGGCGGCCGCCAATGCTGTCAACGGTCAGCGGATCGGCGGAGCTGTTCGGCATCACGCGGAACCAGCCCATGCTGACAATATTGCTGCCCGCGGACTGCGCGTGTGCGGCTCCGGTCAGCGCCATCACGGCGCCAGCGGCCAGCATCTTCTTATAGGTCGATTTCATAATCCTCTTACTCCTCTTTCGGTTACTGCCGCGTGCATTATCCGGCCAGCCCAGGCGGGGTTGTTTCATCAATGACACGGATTCGTAGAGGCAGCCCCCTAAAGGGAGGGTTAACCATGAAAAAAAAGGGCGGCAGCGGCTCCCCGGACCACCGTCCGCAGCATTCACGCAACGGTTTATGCCGCGCGACGGAAAAAACCCTCACGTGGAAGCGGTTTTAGCCGCCCGGCACGCAATAGCGGCCGCGCGCCTGGCCGGCGTGAAAGTCGTCAGGGCGTGACGATGGCGAAGTTCGGCTCGGCCTTGTCCATCAGCCCGGCCCACGCCGCCAGCGCCTGCGGATCGCCCTCCACGCGCGCGCGGCCGGCCTGGGTTTCGGCCTGCAGCGTGGTCTGGCCGGCCAGCACCGCCATCAGCACGGCGCGCGGCATGCCCAGCGTGGCCTGCGGTGCGGCATGCTGCGCATCGGCCTTGTAGCGGAACACGCCATTTTCGACGGTCAGCGCGAAGCGCTTGCCGGTGTCCGGCTGAACCCAGTTCAGCGCCAGCGTCTTGCCGGCGGCGCGGTCGCCGTTCAGGCTGATCGCCAGGTAGTCCAGGAACATGGTGTCGGTCATCGCCCGCAGCACGTCGGGGCTGCCGGCGCGGCGGCCGCTCTTGGGCGGGCCGCTGCGCAGTTCGGCGGCACCGCTCAGGTAGGCGTTGCGCCAGGTGGACGATTCCGCCTGGTAGCCGAGCTGCTCCAGCGCATCGGCTTGCAGCTGGCGCTCCGCCTGGTTGGACGGGTCGGCAAAGACCACATGCTTGACCACCTCGGCGACCCAGCGGTACTCGCCGCGCGCGTAGGCGTTGCGGGCCTGCTCCAGCACGCGCGCCGCGCCACCCATGAATTCGACATAGCGCTTGCCCGCCTCTTCCGGCGGCAGCGGATTCAGGTTGGCCGGGTTGGCGTCATACCAGCCCAGGTAGCGCTGGTACACCGCCTTGGCGTTGTGGCTGACGGTGCCGTAGTAGTCGCGCAGGTGCCACTCGCTCGCCAGCGAGGGCGGCAGCTTCACGCGCTCGGCGATCTCGGCCGGCACATAGCCCAGGTTGGCCAGCCGCAGCGACTGGTCGTGAATGTACTTGTAGCCGTCGCGCTGCTTGCCCAGGTAGGTGACGATCTCCTGCCGGCCCCAGGTGGGCCAGTGGTGCTGGGCGAACAGCACCTCGGTGCGGGCGCCGAAGCGGTCGATGGTCTCGTCCAGCGCGCGCCACCACTGGTTGGCGTCGCGCACCTGGGCGCCGCGGATGGTGTAGAGGTTGTGCAGGTTGTGGGTGGCGTCCTCGGCCGCGCACAAGGCCTGCCACTGCGGGAAGTACATCAGCATCTCGGCCGGCGCCTCGGTGCCCGGCGCCATCAGGAACTCGATCTGGACGCCGTCGATGGTGCGGGTCTCGCCGGTCTTGTGGATCAGGTCGGTGGGCGGGATCAGCGTCAGCGTGCCGTGCGCGACCGCCTTGCCCAGGCCCACGTCGACCTGGCCGGTGGCCGAGCGCGGCAGGTTGAAGCCGTACATGTATTGCGCGCGGCGGCTCATGGCGTTGCCGGCGAAGACGTTCTCGCTGACGGCTTCTTCCATGAAGCCTTCCGGCGCCAGCACCTTGACCCGGCCGGCCTTGACGTCGTCCTCGCTGATGACGCCCTTGACGCCGCCGAAGTGGTCGCCATGGCTGTGGGTGTAGATCACCGCCACCACCGGCTTCTTCGGCCGGTGCCTGAAATAAAGCTCGAGGCCGGCGCGCGAGGTTTCCATCGCGGTCAGCGGGTCGATCACGATCAATCCGGACTCGCCCTCGATGATGGTCATGTTGGCGATATCGAAGCCGCGCACCTGGTAGATGCGGTCGGTCACCTGGAACAGGCCGTGGTGCAGGTTGAGCCGGGCCTGGCGCCACAGGCTGGGATTCACGGTGGCCGGCGCGGTCTCCGGCTTGAGGAAATCGTAGGGTTCGAGCGACCACACCAGGTTGCCCTTGGCGTCACGGATCTCGGTGTGGTCGAACGTGCCGATAAAGCCGCGGCGCGCCGCCTCGAAGTCGCGCTGGTCCTGGAACGGCAACTGCTGCAGCACCGCGGCGTTGGCGCGGACGGTGGCATCGGTGGCCGGCTTGCTGGCTCCGGGCGCGGCGGTGGCGGCAGCGGCGGTCCCGGCAAGGCTGAAGATAGCAGCGGCCAGCGCGGTGGCGGCGGCGGCAAGGGCGGTCGGATACGGCATCCTGGTCTCCTGGATCCTGCGCCGGGCGCGATGGTACGGCCGGCAACATTCATGTCATTGTGCTGAACGTTCAGTACAATTGCGGAGTTTGCTGGCAGACCTCGTCTACTGTCAAATAGAGCCCGCCGCCCATGCAGGCGGCCGCGACGCCGTGTCTCGCCGTGTCTCGCCGTTTTGCAGCCCTGTTACCGCCCCCACCATGCCCCCGAACCGTCAGTCCACCGAGCCTGCAATGCCCACCGCCTCCGCCCCGGTCGCAAAGAACCGGCGCGGGCTGGAAACGCGCGAACGCGTGCTCGCGGTCACGCGCGGGCTGATCAGCGCGCATGGCTACGCCGAGGTGACGCTCGACCAGATTTCCGCCGAGGCCGGCGTGGCCAAGAGCAGCCTGCTGTGGCATTTCGGCAGCAAGGAGATGCTGCTGGCGGAGGCCGCCACCAGCCTGTTCCGGCAGATCGGCGAGGAACTGGGCGCCGAACCGCAGCACGGCAGGACCGCGGCACGGCGGCTGGAGAACAGCTTCGACCGGGTCGCCGGCTATCTCAGCGCCAATCCCGAGGCCAAGGGCGTGGTGCTGGCGCTGCTGTTCTCCGGCAGCGTGCCGGCCACCGTCCGCGAGGAAATCCGCCGCAGCTGGGACAGCCACGTGCAAGACCTGGTCGCGGCGCTGTCGGCGCCCGGCCGTCCGCTGCCGGCACCGATGGCGCGCCTGATGATCGCCACCATCCACGGCTGCTACTGCCACTGGTACGCCAGCGACCGCAGCGAACCGATCGCCGCCTTCCTGGCGCCGGCGCGCGAACTGTTCGGCGACTGGCTGCGCCAGCGCGACCGCGAGCGCTGATCAGCCGCGGCTGGCAAGCACGCACGCGGCCAGGTCCCACAGCGCATAACCCACGCTCTTGAACACCAGCGGGCTGCCGGCGCGCGCGCGGATCGCGTCGGCTTGCAGGATCGCGCTCTCGAACGGCTGCACCTGGGCCCAGTCGATGCCGGCCTGCAGCAGGTCGCCGGCCTCGTCCTCGATGCCGAACAGGGTATCGGCCAGCAGCCGGCCGTGGTCCGCCGCGGCATGGCACAGCGCCGGCGGCAGTTCGCACATGTCGGGCCGGAACGCGCCGACCGCGGCAATGAAGTGATGGTCGCGCCAGAGGCCGCTGTCCAGGTCCGGCAGCACCGGGCTGCGGCTCGACGTCACCGTGACCACCATCGACACGCGCGGCAATACCGCCGCGACCGACTCCGCCACCTGCGCTTCCACCCCCAGCGTGCGCGCATGCGCGGCCAGCGCCTCGGCCTTGTCGCGCGTGCGCGAATGCAGCCACAGCCGGCGCACACCCAGCCCGGCGACGAAGGCCTCCAGGTGCGTCAGCGCCTGCACGCCCGCGCCGACGATCAGCAGCTCGCCATCGGGGCGCGCGGCAAAGCGCTGCGCCGCCAGCAGCGACACCGCCGCGGTGCGCCGCCCGGTCACGGTGGGACCGTCGAGCATGGCGATGCGCGCGCCGGTATGCGCGTCGGCCACCATCACTTCGCCGAGGATGCTGGGCAGGCCGCGCTGCGGGTTGCCGGGATGCACGGTGATGTTCTTGGTCATCACCAGCTCGCGGTTGCGCGCGGGCATCACCAGCAGCGTGCCCGCGCCATGCTGCGCATCGCCGACCGGCAGCGCGATGCGCGGCGGCGCCATGGCGGTGCCGTCGCGCAGCTCGGCCAGCATGTCGGCGATGGCTTGCGCCAGTTCGGGATAGGGCAGGCGCGCCGCGGTGGCGGCGGCATCGAGGGCAACGAGGGACATGCGCGGGCTCCGGCGGGACATGGCGAAGCGCCATTATTGCGCACGGCCAGCGGCGCTGGCCGCGACGCGGTCCGAACCCTTCGATACGGTCCTCAGCGCCGGGCCGCGGGTACGGGCGCGCGCACCGAAGCGCCGCGCACTTCGATGCCGATGCGGTCCACCACCTTGCCGGCGGCATCGAGCAGCTCCACCTGGTGCCGGCCCGGCCAGGGCAGCCACGCCACTTCGCCGCCCCGCCCGAGCGGCTTGCCGTCCATGCGCCAGCTGACCGCGCGTGCCAGCTGTCCGGCCACGCCCCGCGCATGGAACCACACCCGCTGCGCGGCCGGCGGCATGTCGGGATCCAGCGCAAACACGGTGCCGTCGGCCGGCGTGGCGATCATGGGCGCGCCCGGGCGCGCGGCGGGCGCCGCCACGCTGACGTGCCGGACCGCGGTGCCCGGCAAGAACACTTCATCGCGCGCGGGCTCAAGCCCGTCGTCGAAGCGCAGCGCCACGCGCTCGACGCCGGCGGGCATGGCCGGCGCCTGGCTTGGTTGCGCGCGGTGCAGGACTTCCATCACGTCGTGCCACACCGGGGCCGCGCCCGACACCCCGGACACGTCGCGCATGCTGGCGCCGCTGGCATTGCCGACCCACACGCCCACGGTGTAGTGCTGCGACCAGCCGATGCACCAGTTGTCGCGCATGTCCTTGCTGGTGCCGGTCTTCACCGCGGTCCAGAAGCGCGTGGTGAGCGGGCTGTCGAGGCCGAAGGTGCGGGCGCGGGCGTGGCGGTCGGACAGGATGTCGGCGATCACGTAGCTGGCGCCCGGCTGCATCACGGGCTTTGCCGGCACGGCCGGCGCCCCTTGCCGCAACCGGGGCGGCGCGTAGCTGCCGCCATTGGCGAGCGCGCGGTAGGCATTGGTCAGCGCCAGCAGCGACACATCCGCGCTGCCCAGCGCCAGGCTGTAGCCGTAGTAGTCGCCCGCCTCGGTCAGCGGCAGCCCCAGCGCCACCAGGCGCTTGTGGAAGCGGTGCGGGGTCACCATCACCAGCGTGCGCACCGCCGGCACGTTCAGCGATGCGGCCAGCGACGCGCGCAGGCTGACCCAGCCGGCATAGCGGTGGTCGTAGTTCTGCGGCACATAGAGCCCGCCGCCGACCGGCAGGTTCACCGGCCGGTCATCGAGCAGCGAGGCCGCGGTCAGCCGCTTCTCTTCGAGCGCCTGCTGGTACAGGAACGGCTTGAGCGTCGATCCCGCCTGGCGCAGCGCCGCCGCATGGTCGACCTGCGCGGCGCCGGACAGCGCGCCGGACGAGCCCACGTAGGCCAGCACGTCGCCGCTGGCGTTGTCGATCACCACCACCGCGCCGTCCTCGACATTGCGCCCGGCCAGTTCGCGCAGGTGGCGGTCCAGGCTGGCGACGGCAGCGCGTTGCAGGCGGGCGTCGAGCGTCGACGCGATGCGCGCCGGCATGGCGGCGCCGGCCGGCAGCTGCGCGCGCGTCTCGCTGACCAGGTGCCGCGACAGGTGCGGCGCCAGCTGCCTGAACCCCGCCGATGGCGCGGCCGCCGCGGCGCGCTGCGCCAC
>JABFVP010000427.1 GCA_013362725.1 Cupriavidus sp. | reverse complement strand
CCTCGAAAACCGCGAGCGGCCGCTGTCGGAAGTGGCCGCGCTGCTGGGCTTTTCGTCGCTGAGCGCGTTCTCGCGCTGGTTCAGCGGACGTTTCGGGCGCAGCGTGTCGGCATGGCGGGCACTTCACAGTTGATTTCGCGGCAAGTCAGGCATCGCACTTTCGGTCTTTGTTGAAGGCGCGACAGCTACCAGAAGGTAATTCGCTGAACAGCGAATATTCCGTGCATGCCGAAAATTCGAGCCAGGCGTAATCCAGCGAAGTACCGGGCTGGCGTCATGGTTGAATAAGGAAAGGCCGCCCGTGCAACCACGCGCCCTGGCCATAACCGGCAAGGCCCGTATCAAAACTTGTGCCGGATACCCAGCGCCACGCCCACCATGCTGCGTTGCCCGTTGGCCCCAGCATAGCTGTTGCCCAGCGACAGGCTGTTGGCATAGACCGTGGCCAGCGATTCCAGCATCAGCCCGGCGTTGCGCGCGTAGGCAGTGGACAGGTACACGTCGGTGCGTCGCGAGAACGCATAGTTGGCGACAAAGGCGATCTGCCACGGGTTGGCCACGTGCGTATCGCCGAACAGGCTCCTGACGTTGTCGTAGTTGTATTCGAGCGTCAGCCCCACCGCCGGGCTGACCTGGTAGTTGGCGCCGATCCAGTAGTAGTCGTCGCGCTGGATCACCACGTCGGCGGCGTTCCTGTTCTGGCCCCAGCGATAGCCGCCCATGACCTTGGCCGGGCCGAAGGTGTAGCTGGCGCCCACCACGGCCTTGCGCAGGGTGCCGCTGCTGGTGCCGATGGTCGGATTCCACTGGTCATAGCCCACGGTGGCGCCGAAGGGTCCGGCGGCATACGCCAGCGAGGCGCCATAGGCGGTGTCGCGGCGGACCTGTCCGGGCACTTCGCCATTGCCGCCGATCGGCGTGGCGATGCCGACCGTCTGCGGCAACGCCAGCCCGGCGCCGAATGACCAGTGCGCGCGCGCCGTCAGCGGGCCGAACTGGCCGGTGTACTTGACGGTGTTGTCCTCGCGGAAATTGGCGCCGGCCTGCAGCACCACCGGTTCGTATTGCGTGGCGTAGGCAGTGGGCGAGAAATTTGCCAGGGCTTCGAAGATCGACGTGTACTGGCGGCCAAGGCTGAGCTGGCCGAGGCCGGCGTGCCGCAGCGCGACGAAGGCCTGGCGGCCAAACAGCCGTCCGCCCTGCTGCAGCGCGCCGTTGTCCACGCCGAAGCCGCTTTCCAGCACGAACGATGCTTGCCATCCGTTGCCCAGGTCCTCCATGCCGCGCAGGCCCCAGCGCGAGCCGGACAGGCCGCCAGAGGCCATGCGGAACACCTTGTCGCCCGCCCCCGGGTTGAAGCCGTTCGCCGCGACCGGCACGGCACCGACGCGGTTCACATATTCGACGTTGATGTCGGCCACGCCATACAGCGTGACCGACGACTGCGCGGCGGCCGCCAGCGGGCACGCCAGCATCAGCGCCATGACGGCGTTTCTGTTTTTCATTGGTCTCCTCCTTGTTGGCCCGGCCTCGGTGGCCGGATGCTCTTGTTATGGCGCGCGCCGCGGCGCGCTCAGGCCTGCTGTGCGACCAGCGTCTCCAACTCCATCAGCAATTCACGGGCGCGCGGCCAGCGGCCGTAGCCGGCGGCTGGGTTGAGGTGGCCGACGTAGCCCAGGTCGACCAGCCGGCTGCCCCACGCGGCGGCCATTTCAGTGACGCGCGCATGGCTGGCCAGCGGATCGTTGCTGCTGGCCGCCACCAGGCTGGGTAATGGCAACGTCGCCAGCGGCGTCGGCAGCCAGCCGGCCTGCGCCAGGGCCTGCTGCGCCGGATAGCCGGGCGGCAGCGGCTGCGTGAAATCTGGCGGCGTCACCAGCAGCGCGCCCCGGATGGGACGGCAGTGCCGCGCCGCCCAATGCACGGTGATCATCACGCCGGCGCTGTGCGCGACCAGCACCACCGGCCCGTCGATGTCCGCCAGCGCCGCCTCCAGCGCGGCGACACGGGCGGCGCGGCTGAGCTTGTCGTGCTCCAGCGGCGGCACGCAGCGGGCGTCATGCCCCCGGGCCTGAAGCTCGGCCTGCAGCAGGGTCTGCCAGTGCTCGGCGACGTGGTCGCGCAGGCCCGGCACCATCAGGATGGTGGGCGAAGGGGTAGCAGTCATGGTGGGATCGGAAAGGGTCAGGCAGGAACGTCGTGAGGCACGAACTGGCCATCCAGGCGCCGCAGGTCCGCGGCATAGTGACGGCGGCCGATGCAGAACAGCAGCGTGGCGGCGGCGCCGGCCAGCGGAATCCATTGCAGCGCGCCGGTCAGGCCGATGCGGTCGGCCAGCACGCCGGTCAGGAACGGGCCCGGCGCCAGGCCCAGCAGGTTGTTGATGAGCGTCAGCGTGGCAAACGCGGTGGCGTGGATGGCGGGGCGCGTCAGGTTGGCCACCATCGCGCTGGCCGGGCCGGCGCAGCCGCCCACCACCAGCATGCCCGCCCCAATCAGCACCAGCTGAGACGCGCCGGCGGGCAGCCGGAACGCCACCATCAGCAAGACGCAGCAGGCCAGGCTGTAGGCGATGGCCATGTGCCATTTGCGCCCGGGCGCGCGCCGCGCCACGCGGTCGGTCAGCGCGCCGCAGGCCACCATGCCGGCACCCGCTACCAGCACCAGCAGCGCCGCCACCACGCCGGCACGGCCGGTGGCCATGCCGTACGCGCGCGCCAGGAAGCTCGGCAGCCACGCCAGCAGCGCGGCCATCACCAGCAGTTGCAGGGCGCTGCCGGCGCAGGCGCACAGCATCGAGGGCAGCATCAGAAGTTCGCGCACGATCCGGCGCGGCGCCAGCTGACGCGCCATGGCCGCGTCGCGGTTGTCGTCCTCGCTGGTGGCGCCAATACGCTGCTGCAGCCGGCGCAGCCGGGACTCGCTGATCGTCAGCGCGTAGCAGGCCACCATCGCCAGCCCGAACGCGGCCATGCCGGCAAAGGCCATGCGCCAGCCGAAATGCGCGGACAGGATGCCGCCCAGTCCCATGCCCAGCACCGAGCCGAACGCGCCGCCGGCAATGAACGCGGCGCTAAGGCTGGCACGCAGGTGGCGCGGGAACACCGACACCACCACCGCGATGCCGACGCTGCCGTACGCGGCCTCGCCGATGCCGACGCACAGCCGCGCCAGGAACATCTGGCCGAAGCTGCCCGCCAGCGCGCAGCCCAGCGTGGCCAGGCTCCACAGCGCCGCCATCAGGACCAGGCTGCGCACGCGGCCCCAGCGGTCGGCCAGCAGCGACAGCGGAATCGCCAGCACCCCCACCATCAACGCCACCACCCCGCCGAGCGCGCCCAGTTCCGTATCCCCCAGCTGCCATTCGGCCTTCAGCAGCGGGAACACGGCATTGAGCACCTGGCGCGACATGTAGTCCGACAGCAGCAGCGCAAAAGTCAGCGCAAAGACCAGCCATGCATAGCCTGATCCGGCAGCCGCGGGCGCAGCAGGCGTCGGCGCGGCGGATGCGGCGGCGGCAAGGGCAAGGCGGGATCTGGGCATGGGCGTCTCCGGTAGCCGGCCGGCGGTCTTGGCGCCGCCGTGCGTTCAGTGCCACCGCGCAAAATGGCGGGCAGGCGCAGCCAGTATCTGGCGATCGGAGCTATCCAGTTTGATATTCCGGGACGTTCGCTTGACATTACGTGACAGGTGGGGAAAACGCCGAGAAAAAAAAAACCGGCACCCTGAGGTGCCGGTTTCGGGCGGGTCCCGCCGTCAGGCGCGCAAGCGCGAAGCTCAGTCTTCCAGCTTCGGCAGCGAAGCGCTGACCTGCGTCGACAGCAGGCCGGTCCTGGCATACGTCTGCAGCTTCTCGCGCGTATCGACGATATCCAGCGTGCGCATGGTCAGCTGGCCGATGCGGTCCAGCGGCGTGAACATCGATTCGCCCTTTTCCATGGTCAGCCGTTCCGGCTTGTAGGTCAGGTTGGGCGAGGTGGTGTTCAGGATCGAATAGTCGTTGCCGCGGCGCAGCTCGATGGTGACTTCGCCGGTGATGGCGCCGGCGACCCAGCGCTGGGCGGTTTCGCGCAGCATGATGGCCTGCGGGTCGAACCAGCGGCCCTGGTACAGCAGGCGGCCCAGGCGGCGGCCGTTGTCGCGGTACTGCTCGATGGTGTCTTCGTTGTGGATGCCGGTGATCAGGCGCTCGTAGGCGATGAACAGCAGCGCCAGGCCCGGGGCTTCATAGATGCCGCGGCTCTTGGCTTCGATGATGCGGTTCTCGATCTGGTCGCTCATGCCCAGGCCATGGCGCCCGCCAATGCGGTTGGCTTCCATGAACAGGTCGACGGCATTGGCGAAGGTCTGGCCGTTCAGCGCCACCGGCTGACCTTCCTCGAAGCGCACCGTGACTTCCTCGCGCTTGACTTCGACGTCGTCGCGCCAGAACTGCACGCCCATGATCGGCTGCACGATGCGGATGCCCGAATCGAGGTGCTCCAGGTCCTTGGCCTCGTGGGTCGCGCCCAGCATGTTGGAGTCGGTCGAATACGCCTTCTCGGCCGACATCTTGTAGTCGAAGCCGTTCTGGCGCATGAACTCGGACATCTCGGCGCGGCCGCCCAGTTCGTCGATGAACTGCTGGTCCAGCCACGGCTTGTAGATCTGCAGGCCGGGGTTGGTCAGCAGGCCGTAGCGGTAGAAGCGCTCGATGTCGTTGCCCTTGAAGGTGCTGCCGTCGCCCCAGATGTTGACGCCGTCTTCCTTCATCGCGGCGACCAGCATGGTGCCGGTCACGGCGCGGCCGATCGGGGTGGTGTTGAAGTAGGTGATGCCGGCGGTGGAGATATGGAAGGCACCGCACTGCAGCGCGGCGATGCCTTCGGCTACCAGCTGTGCACGGCAGTCTACCAGGCGCGCTTCCTCGGCGCCGTAGGCCTTGGCGCGGCGCGGGATGTCGTCGTAGTCGGGCTCGTCGGGCTGGCCCAGGTTGGCGGTGTAGGCGTAGGGGACGGCGCCCTTCTGGCGCATCCAGAGGAGTGCCGCGCTGGTATCAAGGCCGCCGGAGAAGGCGATACCGACGCGCTGGCCGGTAGGAATGTGCTGCAGGATGGTAGTCATCGCCAGAAAATCAATGTGAATTTGTCGGCTCTTGGGCGGGCTTCCACTGCGTCGGCCAGGGGTGGCCGGGGGCGGCGGGAAGCACGGCGACGCGGCCGGCCGAGTCACGGGCCGAGTCAGTGCCAAACGCGAATTGTGACACGGCAGCGCCCACGCGCCAAACGCGGGCGCCGGCGGGGGCGCCGGCGCCACCCCTGCCCCGGCCCGGCCACACCGTTCAAATCCGGCGAACGCGCCTTTCAAAACTCTCGACTGGTTCGGCCCGATACCCCTCCCTATACTGCGCCGCACTGTGATCGGAAAGCGGAGTCGTCATGCTGCATCGCGCCCTGGAAGGCGTCCGGGTCCTGGATTTGTCGCGCATCCTGGCCGGTCCCTGGTGTACCCAGAACCTGGCCGACCTGGGCGCCGAGGTGACCAAGGTCGAACACCCCGAGCGCGGCGACGATACCCGCGGCTGGGGGCCGCCCTATCTCGACGCACCGGCCGGCACCGAAGGCGATCCGCGCCTGTCCGGCTACTTCATCTGCTGCAACCGCGGCAAGCGTTCGCTCGCAATCGACTACGGCACGCCCGCAGGCGCGGCGCAGGTGCGCGAGCTGGCGCGCACGGCCGACGTGCTGGTCGAGAACTACAAGGTCGGCACGCTGCGCCGCTACGGGCTGGACTACGACACGCTCAAGGCCCTCAACCCGCGCCTGGTCTACCTGTCGATCACCGGCTTCGGCCAGAGCGGGCCGATGGCGGACAAGCCCGGCTACGACTACGTGTTCCAGGGCATGGGTGGGCTGATGAGCTACACCGGCCAGCCCGACGGCACGCCCGGCGCCGGCCCGCTGCGCACCGGCGTGGCGGTTGTCGACCTGAGCACCGGCATGTATGCCACCTCCGCGGTGCTGGCCGCGCTGTACCAGCGCCAGGCGACCGGCGTCGGCGCGCACCTGGACATCGCGCTGCTCGACGTCGCGGTGGCGATGAACGCCAACCAGGCCGCCAACTACCTGGTGTCGGGCCAGAACCCGCAGCGCAGCGGCAACGCCCATCCCAATTGCGCGCCGTATGAAGTGTTCCGCTGCGCCGACGGCCACCTGATCCTGGCGATCGGCAACGACGGCCAGTTCGCGCGCTTCTGCGCCGTGGCCGGCATTCCGGCGCTGGCGCAGGACCCGCGCTACGCCACCAATTCCGCGCGCATCGAACACCTGGAAGCACTGCGCGCACAGCTCACCGCGCTCTTTCCCACGCGCACCCGTGCCGCCTGGACCGACGCCTTCGATGCCGCCGGCGTGCCGTGGGGACCGATCCACACCATGGACGAAGTCTTCGCCCATCCGCAGGTCCGGCACCGCAAGCTCATGCAGGTGGCCGAGCACCCGGTGATGGGCCGCGTGCCGATGGTCCGCAACCCGATGCTGGCCGGCCACGAGGGCCCGCCGGCACCGCCGCCGCTGCTGGGTGAGCACGGCCTGCCGCGCTGACCCTTTCACTACACCGATAACCCTGACCCGGAGACACCCGATGAAGCCAGCCCTTTTTGCCATGGCCCTGCTCGGCCTTGCCAGCAGCGCGCACGCCGCCTATCCCGAGCGGCCGATCAAGCTGATCGTGCCCTACGCGGCCGGCGGCACCACCGACATCATTGCCCGCATCGTCGGCACCCGCCTGGGCCCGGTACTGGGTCAGCCGGTGGTGATCGAAAACCGTCCCGGCGCCGGCGGCGCGGTCGGCAGCGCCTACGCGGCCAAGCAACCGGCCGATGGCTACACCCTGGTGATGGAGGTGGAAAGCTCGCACGCGGTCAACCCCAACGTCTACCTCAAGACCGCCTACGACCCGGTCAAGGACTTCGCGCCGATCAGCAACCTGGCCGACGTGCCCAACGTGCTGGTGGTCAATCCCGCCTTCCCGGCGACGGACCTGGCAGCCTTCATCAG
>JABFVP010000176.1 GCA_013362725.1 Cupriavidus sp. | reverse complement strand
GCCCGCGACCGCATTCTCGACACCGCCGCCCGCCTTTTTTACCAGGAGGGTTACCGCGCCACCGGCATCGACCGGATCATTGCCGAATCCGGCGTCGCCAAGATGTCGCTCTACCGGCATTTCGCCTCCAAGAACGCGCTGATCGCGGCGTTCCTGGCGCGCCGGCATGACGAATGGATGGCGTGGTTCCGCCAGGACGTGGAAACCCGGCTCGCCGAGCGGCCGCGCCTTGACGTGATCGCCGACACGCTGGCCGACTGGTTCGGCCGCGACTTCCGCGGCTGCGCTTTCATCAACGTGGTGGCCGAGGCGGGCGGCGACGCCGAAGCGCAGCAGCAAGCCGCGGCCCACAAGGCCGACCTGGAGGCCTTCGTGGCCGATATGGCCGCTCGCCTTGGATTGCGCGAGCCGCAGGCGGTGGCGGCGGAGGCGATGCTGTGCATCGAGGGCATGATCGTGCGCTACCAGATGCAGCCGGACAGCGCGGTGATCGAGGCGGGCAGGCGGTTCCTTGGCCGGTTGCAGGGCGACTGACGGGATGGTCCAGCCTAGCGCCGGGGCAGCATCCGGCGCGCTGCCGCATAGTCGCGCAGCGCCTCATTCATCAGCGTTTGCCAGCCGCTGCCGGTTGCCTTGAAGGCCGCCAGCACGTCGGGATCGATGCGTAGCGTCTGATTGACCTTGCGCTCGCCGACCGGTTTGGCCGGCCTGCCGCGACGTTTCGCCAGTGCATCGGTCTTATCGTCGCCGAGCAGTTCCCGTGCCGGGCGCATCTTTCTGAACTGCTCTGTCGGCACTGACGCCGCATCGGGGTCTTGCGCAATGCCGCGCGCGATGGCGGCGTCCTCTGCCGGGGTGGGGCGGATGAGGTCAGGTTTCCTGTTCATAGTCTCGCAGTTCTCTTGAATTGGCTTTACGCAGGCTGATTGCCCTGAGTGCGTCGCCGCGCATCGTGAATACCAGGCAATACAGGCGCGCCCCAATCGGTCCATATGCGATGTAACGGGGTTCGCCATATGGCTTGCGGTCATCGATTTTCAGGAGGGCGTTATCGAAGTCCATCAATCCTGCGGCGGCCAGCGACAAGCCGTGATGACATTGGTTGATGGCGTCCTTGGCCAAGTCAAACTCGATTTCCATCCGGATTTACTGTAGCAGCAAAAAATAAGGTGAGCAACGTTTTTATGCTACAGCGTAAAAATCGAGATCGACATCGCATAAAGCGGAAAATCGGTCACGCGAGCAAACAAGACTCACGAAAAGTCCGGATCAGATGTCTCGCTTCTGACACATTCAGGCTAAAATTCTGATGTAATTACGAATCATTCGTATTCGTAATAGGATTTTTCAACTTGTGACGCTGCTTTGCGGCACCGTCACATTTCGACCCCTGAGTGATGCCTCTGCACCCGAACCGTCGGGCGAAGCCGCGCTTTGCCTGCTCCGCGCTTGTCACCCCATGCCGTCTTTCCCTGACCACCCTCGTACTGAGCCTGCAGACCGCCGGCGTCTTTGCGCAGTCCGCCGGTAGCCCTGTGCCTGCCACGCCGGCGGCCGCGGCCGCGGCGGAATTGCCGGCCGTCACGGTGCGCGCCAGCAGCGAAGATGAAAGCGCTACCGGGCCGGTCCATGGCTTTGTGGCCAAACGCAGCGCCACTGCCACCAAGACCGACACGCCGGTGATGGAGACGCCCCAGTCGATCACCGTGATCACGCGCGACCGCATGGAAGCGCAAGGCGCGCAGACCGTGCAGCAGGCCATCGGCTACAGCGCCGGGGTCTATGCCGGCCCCTTCGGCAATGACGCGCGCGGTGACTGGGGCAAGTTCCGCGGCACGGACTTCACGCAGTATCGCGATGGCTTGCTGAACCAGGTCGGCTTCTACAACAACGTGCGTCCCGATGTTTACGCACTCGAGCGCATCGATGTGCTGCGCGGGCCGTCGTCGATGCTGTTCGGCCAGGGCGCGGTCGGCGGCATCCTGAATCTGGTCAGCAAGCGTCCGCAAGCGGAAGCGGCGCGCGAGATCGGGGTGCAGTTCGGCAACTACAACCGCAAGCAGGTGCAGGCGGACGTTACCGGGCCGCTCGATGCGGACGGCAAGTGGCTGTACCGGCTGGTGGCGCTGGCCCGCGACAGCGACACGCAGGTGGACTACGTGCAGGACAACCGCTACCTGCTCGCGCCGTCGCTGACCTGGCGGCCGACCCAGGACACCTCGCTGACGCTGCTGGCCAACTTCCAGCGCGACGTGAGCGGGACTTCGGTCGGTTTCTTCCCGTGGCGCGGCACGCTGTACCCGAACCCGGGCGGACAGATTCCCGACCACCTGTTCATCAGCGAACCCGGCTTTGACCGCTACACCGCTGAGCAGCAGTCGGTCGGCTACGAATTCCAGCACAAGTTCAACGACACCGTGACGGTGCGGCAGAACCTGCGCTATTCGCACAGTTCGGTGGACTACCGCAGCATCTACGCGCGATTCAACGATGCCAATCGCGGCTGGGTGCCGGGCAGCAACACGCTGATGAACCGCACGGTGTACGTCAATCAGCCAACGCTGAATTCGTTCGCGGTAGACACGCAGGCACAGACCAACTTCCGCACCGGCCCGATCCGGCACATGCTGCTGACGGGCGTTGACTACCAGCATGCTGAAATCACCGGGACCACCGGCGTGGGCGGTTCCGCCGCGCCGCTCGATGTGTTCAACCCGGTCTACGGCAATTTCACGCCGCCGGGCACGCGCTCGCTGATTCCCGCGACGCAGGCGCAAACCGGCTTGTACGTGCAGGACCAGCTGGCCTGGAACAAATGGCTGCTGATGCTCGGGCTGCGCTATGACTGGTCGCGCGCCGCGCAGGACAACACGCCGTCGGCCAGCCGCGACGACAGCGAGCTGACCAAGCGCGCCGGCCTGATGTACCGCTCCGATATCGGCCTGAACCCGTATGTCAGCTACTCCGAGTCGTTCCAGGGGCTGGCCGGCTTCAACAAGGCCAACCAGGCCTTCAAGCCGCTGCGCGGCTCGCAGTGGGAGGCGGGCATCAAGTACCAGCCGCCGGGCAACAACGCGACGCTGACCATCGCGGCATTCGACATGCGCGAGAAAAACCGCAAGACCGCCGGCGTGGTCAACGGCATTCCGGATTCGGTGCAGGTGGGCGAAGCGCGCACGCGCGGCATCGAGGTGGAGGCACTGGCTTCGCTGACGAACCGGCTCGACCTGATCGCGACCTACACCTACCTGGATGCGCGCGTGATCGACGGCACCCCGGCCGAGGTCGACAAGAAGCTGGCGAGCACGCCGTCGAACATGGCGTCGCTGTGGGCCAACTATGGCTTCAAGCTGTTCGGGATCCCCGGCTTCGTGGCGGGCGGCGGCCTGCGCTATATCGGGCCCAGCTATGACGGCAACGATCAGAACCGGGTAGGCGGCGTGACGCTGTATGACGCCATGATCGCCTATGACCACGGCCCGCTGCGGTTTGCGCTGAACGCCAACAACCTGTTCGACAAGCAGTTCCTGACCACCTGCCTCGCGCGCGGCGACTGCTACTTCGGCGCGCGCCGCACGGTGGTGGGGACGGTCACCTATCGCTTCTGAGCGGGACCGGCGCAAAGACCGGACCCACGGCCTAATCCGCGTCAGGAATGGGCGCTCCCTGCACTTTGGGCGCGGGCTCGGCCTGGAGGGCGTCCGCCGGCAACAGCCTCAGGAAGGTGCGCGCGATCTCGGGATCCCGGCACGTGAGCCAGTCGTCCCACTGCGCGCGCGGCACGATGACCACGGCACGCTTCTCGTCGCCCGGCTTGTGGAAGCGCTGCAGCAGCGGGTGCTGCGCCGAGTTGACGGTCAGCATGGTGAAGGACAGCGCCTGGTCCGGCCAGCCGCGCCACAGCCCGGCAATGCCGAAGGCCGGCTCGCCGGGAAGCCAGATGCGCCAGCGCACCGGCTTGCCCGGCGCCGCACCGTCCCCTCCATTGTCGGGGTATGCAAACTCATAGAACGCCGTGGCCGGTATCAGGCAGAGCTGGCCCTGGCGCCAGTAGCGCGCAAAGGCGGGGCGCTCGCCCACGGTTTCGCTGCGGGCATTGGTGGTGTCGTAACGCCGTGCGCCCGGTGGAATGCGCGCGCGCGGCACCATGCCGAACGAGGCCAGGTCGGCGCTGCGTGCAGCGCCGTCATCGGCGCGCACGATCGGTGCCGCATAGTCCGGGTAGGTCTCGGCCTTGTACACGCCCGCGGGGGGCTCCACGCCGAAAATCTCGCGCAGGATGCGGCGCTGGACCGGGGCATAGTTGGTGCACATGCGCTGTCTCCCGAGGATGATGCCCGTATCGTGTGGGGCCCGGGGCGCCGCGTCAAGCGCGCTTCGGCGTCCGTTGATCCGCATCGCAGGGATGGCAAAAACCGTCAGCCGCGCTGGCGGAATCGGTTATTGCCCGATCGGCGCGCCCTGGCGCACACTCTTGCGGCAGCCGTGGCGCGGCCAACGCGCACGGCCACCGACTACAAGGCACAAGCCGTATCCAGGAGACCCCATGCGCGACTACGCCCAAGCTTTCGACGGATTTTCCTATGACGACGCCGTTGCCCGGCAGCTGCACGGCAGCCTGGCAGCGATCAACGCCTGCGTCGAATGCTGCGACCGGCACGCACAGCCCGGCCGCGTTGCGCTGAACTGGGAAGGGCGCAACGGCGATGCGCGCAGCTGGACCTTTGACGAGCTGCAGGCGCTGTCGGCACAGTTCGCGGGCTTCCTGAAGGCACAGGGCGTGCAGCCTGGCGACCGCGTCGCGGGCCTGCTGCCGCGCAACGCCGAATTGCTGGTGACGATCCTCGGCACCTGGCGCGCCGGGGCCGTGTACCAGCCACTGTTTACCGCCTTCGGCCCCAAGGCCATCGAGCATCGCCTCAATGCGTCGGGCGCGAAGGTGGTGGTCACAGATACCACCAACCGGCCCAAGCTGGACGAAGTGGCCGGCTGTCCCGCCATCGTCACGGTGACTGGCACCCAGGGGAGCGCGGAGCAACACGCTTTGAGCGCGGGCGATTTCAGTTTCTGGGCCGAACTGGCACGCCAGCCGGCATCGTTCGCGCCCGTGATGCGGCGCGGCGACGACCCCTTCCTGATGATGTTCACCTCCGGCACCACCGGCCCGGCCAAGCCGCTGCTGGTGCCGCTCAAGGCCATTGCCGCGTTTGCCGGCTATATGCGCGACGCGGTCGACCTGCGCGACGACGACGCGTTCTGGAACCTGGCCGATCCGGGCTGGGCCTACGGGCTGTACTACGCCGTCACTGGCCCGCTGTCGCTGGGCCATGCCACCACGTTCTACGACGGCCCGTTCACCGTCGACAGCACCTGCCGCGTGATCCGCAAATACGGCATCACCAACCTGGCCGGCTCGCCCACGGCCTACCGGCTCCTGATCGCGGCGGGCGAGGCCGTGTCCGGCCCGCTGCGCGGGCAGCTGCGCGCCGTCAGCAGCGCCGGCGAGCCGCTTAACCCGGAAGTGATCCGCTGGTTCGCCAGCGAACTGGGCGTCACCATCCATGACCACTATGGCCAGACCGAACTGGGCATGGTGCTGTGCAACCACCACGCCCTGGCCCACCCGGTGCGCATGGGTGCGGCCGGCTTTGCCAGCCCCGGCCACCGCGTGGTGGTGGTCGACGACGCGCTGCGCGAATTGCCGCCAGGCCAGCCGGGCACGCTGGCGCTGGATCTGAAGCGCTCGCCGATGTGCTGGTTCGGCGGCTACCACGGCACGCCCACCAGCGCCTTTGCCGGCGACTACTACCTGACCGGCGATTCGGCCGAGCTTAACGACGACGGCAGCATCAGCTTTATCGGCCGCGCCGACGACGTCATCACCACCTCCGGCTACCGGGTGGGGCCGTTCGACGTGGAAAGCGCGCTGATCGAGCACCCGGCGGTGGTCGAGGCCGCGGTGATCGGCAAGCCAGACCGCGAGCGCACCGAACTGATCAAGGCCTTCGTGGTGCTGGACCCGCAGCACCCGGCCTCACCGGAACTGGCGGAAACCCTGCGCCTGCATGTGCGCCAGCGCCTGGCCGCCCATGCCTACCCGCGCGAGATCGAGTTCGTCGCCGAACTGCCCAAGACCCCCAGCGGCAAGGTCCAGCGCTTTATCCTGCGCAACCAGGAAGTCGCCCGCGCGCGCGACGCGGCCGGCGCCTGAGCCCTGCCGGCACGCATGGTCCGGCCGGTGGCGGTCGGGGCCCGCGGCGGACCGCTTCCTATAATAAGGAAGCGGTTGCCGGGGTCCCGGGGGTGAAGGAGGCCGCGGCGCCGTTCCCGCGCGCCTGCAGGCATGGGCGCGCACCCTCCCATCTCCAGACCAACCGGCGAGGCGACAACATGCAGAGTAGCGAAGCGGTGCTGACGCAGGCGCGCGCAGCCCTGGCCCATGTGCCCTATCAGGGCCATGTCCTCCATCCCACCATCCAGCTGCGGCTCTCGGACGGGGCGCTGATCCTCGAGGGCGAGGTAGCCGATATCGTCGACAAGACCCGGGCCGCGGCGACGCTGCGGCGCGTGGACGGCGTCACCAGCGTGATCGACCACCTGCGCGTGGCCAACGGCGGCGCGCCGGTCGGCGACGGCGAACTGCGCGACGCGGTGTGCGAGCGCCTGCTCAATGCCGTCGAATTCCACGATTGCAAGATTTGCGCACGCGTCAAGGGCAAGCCGGAGGCCATGCGCGAACCGGTGAGCCAACGCAACGGCTGGATCGAGGTCGCGGTGCAGGACGGCGTGGTGACGCTGTGGGGGCAGGTGATCAGCCTGTCGCATATGCGCCTGGCCGGCGTGCTGGCGTGGTGGTCGCGCGGCTGCCGCTGCGTGGTCAATGAACTGGTAGTGGCGCCCGCCGAGACCGACCGCGACGATGAAATCACCGAGGCGCTGATGCTGGTGCTGGAGACCGACCCCTTCATTGACGCCAGCCAGGTCAGCGCGCATACCCAGGACCGCGTAGTCTCGCTGGAGGGCTGCGTCAACAACGAGCGCTCGCGCCGCCAGGCCGAGCGCGATGCC
>JABFVP010000582.1 GCA_013362725.1 Cupriavidus sp. | reverse complement strand
GGTTGGTCAGCGCCTTTTCCTTCGAGAAACCCGAGCGCAGCTCCAGCAGCATCAGCTGCAGTTCATCGGCCAGCACCGGGCAGCGCAGCGCCAGTTCGTCGGCCACGCGCATCAGCGCGGCGTCCAGGCCGAGGCCGGCTTCGACGCAGACGGTCAGCAGGTCGATCACGTCGGGGAATTCTTCGAAGACGGTGCGCTGGCGTTGGGAGACCTTGCGGGCGAGGACTACGTTGGGGAGGTAGTAGCCGGTGGCGGCGAGCAGCGCCAGCAGCGCGAACATCATCTGCTGGCTTTGCTGTCCGGGCTGGCTGCTGAGCGCCAGCAGTCCAAGTATGGGCAGGCCGACGGCAAGTACTGTCTTGGCGCCGAAGTACAGCGGCGCGGCGCTTGCACTGCGCCAGCCGGCATTCATGAAACGCACGCGCAGCTGCGAGTTCTCCCAGCCTTCCTTGGGCAGGGACAGCCGCGAGATGGGTTGCGACCACTTCACCAGTTTTTCGATCAGCGCCTGCTGCCGGCCCTGGTCAGGCTGGAATGACCCCGCCTGGCCCGCGATCTGTTCGGCCCGGCCGCGCAGCCGATGTGGCGATAACACATAGAGCACGCCGAACACCGTGCCGAACGCGGCCACGAAGATCAGCGCGAGCACGATTACCTGGTCGCCCTGGAACCCCTGGAAAAACTCTTGCATGATGGACTCCCGTCAGTATGGCTGTCCAAGCCCTGCTTCTTCTGGCACTGCCCCGAGATCAACTCAGCCGGCGCCTCAGACCCGGATCCGGATGATCTTGCGCATCCACAGCACGCCAAAGGTCATCGACACCAGCGCCCCGCCAACCATGCGCAGCCCCAGCGGGTCTTCCCACAGCACGTTCATGAAGCCGGGATTGATCACCAGGATCATGCCGGCGGTGGCGAAGGGCAGCAGCCCCAGCACCCATGCCGACAGCTTGCCTTCGGCCGACAGCACGCGGATCTTGTCGAACAGCTTCAGGCGCTCGCGCACCATGGTGCCGATCGTGTCGAGGATCTCGGCAAGGTTGCCGCCGCTTTCGCGCTGGATCAGTACCGCGATGACAAAGTAGCGCAGGTCGGCCACCGGCACGCGCATGGCCAGGTTGGTCATGGCTTCGTCCAGCGCCACGCCGTAGTTGATCTCTTCGAAGGTGGTGCGGAACTCCGGCCCGATCGGCGCCTTCATTTCCTGTCCGACCATGCTGAGCGCCCCGCTGAACGAGTGCCCGGCGCGCAGGGCGCGGCTGATCATGTCGACCGCATCGGGCAGTTGCGCCTCGAGCTGCTTGAGCCGCCTGGCGCGCAGGTGCACCACGTGCAGCGCCGGCAGCATGGCGGCCAGCACCGCGCCGAGCATCACCAGTGAAGCCGGCACCGGCAACAGCGGAATCAGTGCGACCGTGCACAGCACCACCAGGGCGCAGTATCCGAACAGCTGCGCCACCGACCAGGTGCTGCCGGACTGCTCGAGCCAGCGATCCAGCGCGCCGATGCGCGGCACCCGCATCAGCCACTGCTGCAGTCGCGGCGAATCGGCCAGCAGGCGCTTCTTCAGGATCGAGAGCTGCTCGGCACCGACGTGTCCGCCGGCCGACAACGCCCGCAGCCGTGCTTCGATACGCTTGGCCGCGGGTCCGTGGGCATTGTTCCACCACAGGTAGATGCCCTCGACGCAGAGCACCACGGCGACGAACAGCAGGATGCCGAAGGCGTAGAAGATCGTACTCATGTGTAGCTCCCCCGGGTGAATCGTATTGGTATGTGCCCTGGCCGGTCAGACTTCGTAGCGCTTGGCGGGATCGTAGGTATCGTCGGGCAGTCCCACGCCGAACACGCGCAGCCGCTCGGCAAACTTGGGATAGACCCCGGTGGCGCGGAAGTTGCCGCGCACGGTGCCATCCTTGTCCACCCCGGTGCGCTGGAACGTGAAGATCTCCTGCATGTTGATGATGTCGCCCTCCATGCCGGTGATCTCCTGGATGCTGATGATCTTGCGGCGCCCGTCGGTCATGCGGGCGGCCTGCACGATCACCGTGATGGCAGAGGCGATCTGCTGCCGCATGGCCTTGGCCGGCATGGTCAGGCCGGCCATGCTGACCATGTTTTCCAGCCGCGTCAGCGCATCGCGCGGGGTGTTGGCGTGGATGGTGGTGAGCGAGCCTTCATGGCCGGTGTTCATCGCGTTGAGCATGTCGAGTGCCTCGCCGCCGCGCACTTCGCCCAGGATGATGCGGTCCGGGCGCATGCGCAGTGCGTTGCGCACCAGGGCGCGCTGCGTGATCTCGCCCTTGCCTTCGATATTGGGCGGGCGCGTTTCCAGGCGCAGCACGTGGGGCTGGCGCAGCTGCAGTTCCGCGGCGTCCTCGATCGTGACCACGCGCTCGTCTTCCGGGATAAAGCCCGACAGGATGTTCAGCAGCGTGGTCTTGCCGCTGCCGGTGCCGCCCGACACCAGCACGTTGACCTTGGCCTGCGACAGCGCCTGCAGCAGCTGCGCCATCGGCGGGGTCAGGCTGCGCAGGTTGACCAGGTCGGCCACCTGCAGCGGATTCACGGAAAAGCGGCGGATCGACAGCAGCGGCCCGTCGATGGCCGAGGGCGGAATGATGGCGTTGACGCGCGAGCCGTCGGGCAGGCGCGCGTCGACCATCGGGCTGGTCTCGTCGATGCGGCGGCCGACGCGCGACACGATCTTCTCGATTACCTTCATCAGGTGCGCGTCGTCGTAGAACACGACGTCGGTCAGCTCCAGCTTGCCGCGGCGTTCCACGTAGGTCTGGCGCGCGGTGTTGACCAGGATGTCGGACACGGTCGGGTCTTTCAGCAACGGCTCGAGCGGGCCGAAGCCGAACATCTCGTCGTAGATCTCGACCGTCAGCTGGCGGCGCTCGTTGTCGTTGAGCAGCACCTTCTGTTCGTCGACGATCAGGTTGACCAGCGCGGTGATCTCCTGGCGTACCTGCTCCTGCGGGTACCGTGCCAGCCGCTCGAGTTCGACGCGGTCTAGTACGGTCTCGTGCACGTCGCGCTTGAGCTGGTGGTAGCCGCCCGATACGGAGGCGGACGAGGTCGCAAACTGGATCGCGGCGTGGCCGTTGGCAGTGAAGGCGGGCCCGGCATTGGCCAATTCTTCTCGGATCGACATGATGAACTCCTCGGTGACGGTGCGGTTGACCGTGGCCGGTCGGCTGCAATCGATGAAATCAGGTACTCTTCGCGCGCAGCATCAGCCGGCGCAGCGGCGATGCGGTTTCGGTGCGGCTGCGCCGCTCCGCCTCGCCCGGATTGCACAGCTGCGTCGCCATGGCCTGCAGCGCACGCGTCATGGCGCTGCGCCGGCTCAGCTTGGCCACCGGCTCGCCGTGGCTGATGGCCTCATCCACCGCGGCCGGGTCGTCGGGCAGCGTGAAGGCGGCTTTCACGCCGAAGATCTCTTCCATGGTGGCGCGCGGCATCTCGTGCTTGCGGCCGGTGCGGTTGAGCACCAGGCGGATCTTGTCGGCAGGGTAGTGGAGGGCGCTGAGGATATCGAGCAGCCTGCGGCCCGGACGGCCGAAGGAGATCGCGGGCTCGGCCACCACGCAGATGCGGTCGCTGTGGTCGAGCACGCCGATCGACAGCGGGTCGATGCTCTGGCCCAGGTCGAAGATCACGAAGTCGTAGGCCGGCTGCACCAGCGACAGGATCCACTCCAGCTTGTCCTTCTGGATCTGGCTGGCCTTGACCGGGTCGGCCGCGCCGGCCAGCATGTCGAAGCCGTTGTCGACGTGCACCAGGCAGGCCTCGAGGAAGGCGCTGTCCATGCGGTCGATCTGGCTGCAGATCTCGGGCAGCGTCGACGGCGGGAGCTTGTCGCTGACGATATAGGTCAGGTCGCCGAAGTGCCGGTTCAGGTCGACCACCAGCACGCGCTTGCCCATGTGCCGCGCCAGCGCGTCGCCCAGGTTGGCCGCGATGAAGCTGGTGCCGGCACCGCCCTTGCAGGAGATCACCGAGATCAACTGCCCGTGGTCCTGCGCGCGCGGCACGTGGGTGGCTTCCACACGCTTGAGCGCCTCGGCCAGTTGGGCCTTGTCCAGCGGCCACGGCAGGACGTCGCGGATGCCGGCGCGCATCGCCTTGATCAGCACCTCCGAGCTGGGCGCCGGCGTGACCAGGATGCACGGCAACTCGGGATGCTGCTGGCGCAGCAGCTCGACCGCCTGCATTTGCTGGGCGCCGATGACGGGCAGCTCGAGGATCAGCAGATCGGCCAGGCGCAGCCGGCTGGCATGCAAGGGGAAGCGGCCCAGGCCCTCTTGCAGCGTCATGGCCTGGAAGTTGCCCACCGTGGCGCTGATCCGGTGGATCTCGGCCAGCCGGTCGGCGTCTTCGGAGACGATCAGAATTCTGAGCATGGCTTGCTCCTGGTTCATGCGCGCTAGTTGCAGATATTGCCGCCGGTGGAGGAGTCGAGGCTTTCCCGCGGCAGCGTGGTCGTGAACGGGGGCAGCGACACCGTGATCGGTACCACCGGAATCAATGTCTTGACCGTGACGTTGGCCACGCTGACGGTGACGGAGCGGCAGGAATTGCGCGCGGTGCCGGCGTCGGCGTCGCAGCCGCTAGGCTCGTAGGCGACCTGGATGTTGCTTGCCTGCAGCAATGGCATGAGAAGCGTCATCCGGTCCTTGATAGCGGTGTCGGTGACGTCGCACACCACGGCGATGCGTGCGCCCAGCCGGGTGGCTTCGCCGGCAGTGTTCCAGTAGAACAGCACGCGCGAGAACTCGGCAATGCCGATCAGCAGCATGAAGAAGATGCTGGCGACCAGCGCGAACTCGATGGCGGCTGCGCCGCTCTGGCGCGAACGTGCGCGCGGGGCGCGGATCGGGCTCATAGCACTTGCCTCATTACCGTGGTGATGTCGGAGAACGCCAGCGCGCCCACATTGAGGTAGCTCTGCATGGGCGAGTAGGTGAAGCCCGAAATCTTCACCGCCACCAGATTGATGGTGCCCGCCGGCGTGCCGGAACTGCCGCCGCCTTCGTAGATGGCGACATTGGCAAACTGCTTGCCGGCGCAGCCGCTCGAATCCACCCGGTCGCAGACCACCACCATCGACGTGCTGAGGCCGTCCACCAGCGCGGTGCCGCCGCAGGTGGTCTTGCCATAGACGGCCATGCACTTGGCCTTGTCCACCGGGTAGTTGGGCTCGCTGGGCGCGTACTGCGACAAAAAGCGCGCCGCGTCACGCGTGGCCTTGGCCAGGGCGTTGTACTGGTAGATGGCGCGGCCGAACTCCGCCACGCCGGTCACCAGCATCAGCAAGGGCACCAGGACCAGCGCGAACTCCACGGCGACCGCGCCGCGGCGATTGCCCCTGCGTTGTCTGCATCGTTTCATGATCGGCTCCTATTGCACCAGCACCGGCACGCGGGGACCGTTGCCGGTACTGGATCCGGGCACGCCCTGGGTCGCGCACGGGCTGCTGGGATCCTTCGAATCGCCGAGGTACTCGATGTAGGTCACATCCTTGACGCTGGGCTTCTGCATCGGCTGCACCATCAGCATGCAGGCCCAGGATTCCACCGTGGCCTGCTTGGTCGAGGCAAGGTCATTGCAGTTCACCACCGGTACCTGTACCAGCCTCCGGTCGGCGCCCGCCTGGTGGACGGCGGTTGTGGAGGGCGAGCCTTGGGTCGACAGCCCGCTGTTCGCGTCGGTCTGGTACGGCGAGTTGGCGGCCCGCTTCTGGATGAAATCCGCGTAGGCGTTGCCGCCATTCGGCGGATTCCATTTTGTAACGCTGTAGGCATAGCCCGTGAAGTCCGGCGTGCCTTGCTCCGGCCCCTTGTAAGAGCCGGTATAGATGCCGAAGCGGGTGTTCCACGCAGGTATCAGCGATGAAATGCTGCCTGGCTGGCCGACCTTGGAGCCCATTACCGACAGGTCGCACTGCCCCGAGCCGGCCAGCAAGTCCGCCAGTTCGGAGGCGCCGCCTCCGGGCGGAGTCAGGTCTGCCCAGCCAAAGCTGCCGGGACCGTAGGGGTCCTTTTCGTCCTTGGACTTGATCCAGTCGCCGCGGTTGTAGGCGGTCCTGACCGGATTCGCGGTCTGCGGCGTGCAGATGTAGACCGGGATGGCGCAGGCCGTCTGCGCGCTGGTGGTGGTGGCGACCGCCATGGCATTGACGGTGCTGGGCTGGATATTCATCCCCGGCAGCGTGTTGAGGACCTGGATGAACCACTGGGCAATCCCGGTGCGCTCGGCCGTGCATTTGACGTATTTGATCTTGTCGAGCGAGTAGGGAACCTTGTCCTTGGTATAGAAGGTGTTGTCAGGAGTATCGCTGTACGAGACGTTGAGATTCTCGAACATCTCCACTGCCTTGCCCTGGAACAGGGCGGCGTTGCTCGAACCGGTGGCGAGGCCGGCCGCCTCGGACACCAGCAGCGGCGTCGCCCCGGTGATGTCGCGTGCAGCTGCCAGCGCGCAGGCATCGACGCTGTTCTGCAGCTCGCTCTTGGTCACATAGAGCTTGCCCAGGTCGAGCGCCAGCCCGACAAAGCCGATCAGCACGGCCAGCGACAGCCCGACGATGATCGCCACGGCGCCACGCTGGCGTCTGCGCCCTGTCAGCGTGGTCCGTGCGAAGCCCGATGTAGACATGATAGCCTCCGCGTTTCCGGGGTTCAGCGGCTGCCGCCGCCACTCATGCCAATGCCACCATAGCCGCCGGCGCCGAAATCGATGGTCATGGACGGTGCGCCGCCTGGCTGGCTCTTCGACAGCGAGCGGTCGAAGTTCCTCATCGCCGCCACGGCGGTCTTGCCGTCGGTGCCGGTGACGGTTGGCAGGCCGGCCGGCGCGTCGGGATTGATGATCTGCATCTGCTGGACGGTGGCCAGCGCCACGCCGCGCTGCACGTCCCATACGGGGGTCGTCGTCATGCAGCCCGACTGGCCCAGGCAGGCCAGGCCGCCCAGCACCACCACGGCGGCGCCGCGCGTAAGCTTCAGGGTCTTGTTCATGGTCGTTCTCCGGTTCTGCGGTTGGCGCGGCGGGTCAGTTGCCGCCCGATGACGTGCGGCCGGCGCTGGCCGCGGCCCTGGCTTGCGCCAGCCGGGCGGCGGTCGCCTCGATGCGGGCAATGCGCGCGGCGGTATCTTC